>JBHLPA010000109.1:0-7729 GCA_048939935.1 Promethearchaeota archaeon
CATGTAAAGTATGAGTGTGTCGTGCAATGGCAAGTAAGCCGACGGCGACGGAACACAACTCTCCGACGTTTCAGGCGCTCGTCATTGTCATCTCTATCTCCTCAAACAAACCTCCAGGATGACCTAATGTTTGCTTGAGTGCTGGAGAAAGACTGTGCTCAAATGCTGCGGAATGCTTCCGGTGCGACACGCTCGAGCCGTTTTCTTTTTTTATTAAATCATTCAGATTTCTTCTTGGATATCTCTGTCTTTAGGGCAAGAGATGATGACAGCTCGTCTAATGCTGACATGATGATCCGTTCAGTTGCTCTAATACTTTCCAGCTCTTCAGTTGTAAGTTCGGTCTTTCCAGCGAGAATATCACGAATTCTTCTATAATCGCCAATCCTAGCAGCTACTTCTTCGAAAGGACGGAAGATTGTTAGTTCAAATAGACCAAGATATGCTAAGAGTAGCATAGTGTGAAGACAGCGAGATATATTTCGACGAGCCTGTTTCAATGTTCTATTGAAAGCCCCTCTTGATACTCCTCTGGACCTAGTCCCTTGTTTTGATTTGTATGCAGCCTTATCCTCGTATGTGATATGGGATCCATAGGTATCTTCCACGACAAGGTCAATCAACAGGGTTTCTATTTGAGCCTCACTTAGGACTGATCCCTGTTGG
Source organism: Promethearchaeota archaeon (assembly GCA_048939935.1). Taxonomy (GTDB): domain Archaea; phylum Asgardarchaeota; class Thorarchaeia; order Thorarchaeales; family Thorarchaeaceae; genus SMTZ1-45. Next base: position 667 of record JBHLPA010000109.1, read on the forward strand.
AGCTTCTTTAGAATTGGTTCTTTCAGTACCAATCTCGCATTAGATGTCACCTGTTTCAAAGCTGTCTTATCTTTGTCATGTTTGGCGCCTTTCGACTTCAAGCTATGTCACCATTTTGAAATTAGAGTTTCATACACTGTGAACACGAGTTTTCTATCGGCCACCAAAACCATCAAAATAGAAAATAGAGCGTTATGGCTCCTATTTCTAATATCATTTGAAAGTCATGATGAGCGGATACAATTTTGTATACAACTAAACAATGTTCGATGCTTATGTAACTTTCAGTCAAGTAAAATTAGGATTGTCTGTTTGAAAGAGTCCATTCTGATTCAGGTGTCATCACGACAAAACCAAGAATTAGATTGCCTCGAATCTCATCAAACTTGTAGACTCCAAAGACATGTCGTTCAGAAACATCATTCCACTCGATTCGACCTCGTAGAAGAAAATGTTGAAACACAACTCGACTCTGTTTTCGCACACTCGCAAAGAGATTCTTGTATCTTCTACGTTGAGAAGGTCGGATGCCCCATCTAGAAAAAATGAATCTGTTAGTGAGACTGTTACTTGAGATTAAGACTGATTTTCTTCCTCGGCCTCTCGTATTGATTGCCTCTTTGAGAGCACTTCGAAGACATTCTGGTATTGAAGCTAATATCGAAGGAGTTGCCTCAGGTTCTCGGACTAATGATCGGGTACGTACACTATGACTTGTCAAGACATCTCACTCTTTTTTCCTATGATAGCCTTAAGAGGACCTATAAAGAAACAATTTGATACTAGTATTTCGTGTAATACAATACCGGTTTTAGTCACTTCATTGAATTAATATCGAGAATGGTCACGGAAACATTAGGATGTCTATTCCAGTGAAAAAGAGAGCTGAGATTCATGTGACAGGGATAGTCCAAGGAGTTGGATTTAGACCATTTGTCTATAGTATTGCTGAATCGCTCTCGCTCAAAGGTTTCGTACTCAATCTTGGTGATGCAGGTGTAAGGATTGTTATAGAGGGCGATGAATCTAATATCAAGAAATTAGTCAGTCGTATCAAGAACAACCCACCATCCATATCACGTGTGGATTCATTAGCAGTCGATTGGACTGATGATAAAAATGAATTCTCATCATTTGAGATACGAAAGTCTACCGTTGCTCGTACTGAAGGATCTGTTCCCGTATTGCCTCCTGACATCTCAATTTGTGATGATTGTATTGAAGATTTGATGAACCCTGATTCACGCTGGTATCATTATCCATTTACATCATGTGCGGCTTGTGGACCTAGATATTCAACTATTACTGATCTTCCTTATGATCGACCAAATACAACAATGGTCGATTTTCCACTATGTGATACTTGTAATACAGGTTATACTAACCCTGTTGATCGTCGATACCACGCTCAAACAACAGCTTGTGAAGTGTGTGGTCCAGCCTATAGATTGGTTGATACAAGTGGAGATCAGATTGAGTGTGATAATCCTGTCAAACGTATCACAGAGCTGCTTGGAGAAGATATGGTTGTAGCAATTCATGGTATAGCGGGAACTCATATTGCCACGAAGACATCTGATTCTACTGGGATTGAAACTCTACGAAGAAGAAAGAAACGGTTTCAAAGACCTTTTGCGATTATGGTTAGAAACCTCCAAACTGCCAAGAAGATTGCGTATTTTACTCCTCTAGAAGAAGAGTTACTTACGTCCTGGAGAAAACCCATTGTTCTCTTGAGGAAGAACATAGACTCGGAACTGATTCCTGATTATGTACAAGATGTCATTGCTCCAGGTCTTGATACTGTTGGGATAATGCTCCCTTATGCTCCAGTTCATCATCTTATTTTTCATTATACTGACGAACCAGCCATGGTACTTACATCTGCAAATCCCACTGGCGTTCCTATGTATATTGATCCAGAGGTTGTAATTTCTGAGCTCAAAGACATAGTTGACTATTCATTGGTTCACAACCGTAGGGTCCATCAGAGATCTGATGATTCTGTTATCAAGTTCGTTGATAAAGATAAACCAGTTTTCATTCGTCGAGCAAGGGGTTATGTTCCTGATCCACTCAAGTTTGTTGATACTTGGAAGTCTATCAAGGCAATTGGTGTTGGTCCAGAAGAGAAAGTAACGGCATCAATTTTGAAATCTGGAATGATTTATCCAACGCAACACATCGGCGACATTAATCGTGTTGAGAGTTTGGACTTTCTAGCCGATGCCACAGAACATATTTTCCACCTTCTTGACATAGACAAACTTGATGGAGTTGCTTGTGACCTTCATCCTGAATTTCTAACCACTGAATTTGCTGAAAGAATGAGTAAAGATCAAGACATCCCCCTCTTTCGAGTTCAGCATCATCATTCACATCTTGCATCCATGATTGTGGACCATAAACTTCCTTATGATACAAGTATTGTTTGTATTACAGCAGATGGTTATGGCTACGGTCAGGATGGTAATGGTTGGGGAGGAGAAATACTGCTTGGTGGGTTGAAAGACTTCAGAAAAATGGGTGGGCTAAAGAGTATTGACTATCCTGGTGGAGACCTCACAGCTGTCTATGCTGCAAGATCTGTAATTGGAATTTTGAAAGATTATCTAGGTAGTTCAATTGAGAAAAAAGATCTACTTCAGATATTAGAATCAGCACCTATTGGACGCGATACCAGTCTGACATCAAATATGTTTGATGTCTTAATTGATTCATTGGGTCATAAAATCAATACAATGAGTAGCACTAGTGCTGGAAGATTCCTTGATGCTGTATCTATGATACTTGATGTGAGCTCCGAGAACTCCTATGATGGTGAGTGTCCAATGAAACTCGAAGCCATAGCAAAAACGAGTGATATTGAGATTAGACCTCGATTCGTAGAGAAGAACAACGAGTTAATCCTAGATACGTCGGATGGATTAATGCAGGTTCTTGAATTGAAAAAAGATGGTATAAACAGACAAGAGATCGCTTATGCTGCACAATGGTACCTAGGAGAGTCATTGGCAAATATCGGGAGTCGAGTCGCAAAGGATAATGAAATCAAGTATGTTGGTTTTTCTGGTGGAGTCGCACTCAATAGAATAATAACAAGAGCAGTAACCAATCGTGTGAAAAAAGAGAAACTTGTACCTCTCATTCATCGTTTTGTTCCACCAGGTGATGGTGGTGTATCTATTGGACAAGTTGCTGTTGCTGCTGCAAAGCTGAGTGATTAATAGCTGTAATACTAGTATTAGCTATAAGATTTTACCTGTTCAAGTCCCAATTTTGTTGCGGCGGTGTTGATTTTCTCATATTTCTTTGGAAATGCTTCACTGACCACTTGGATTGCTACTTCCTCAGTTATTGGTATCATTCCAGTACCTAAGATTGCTCCTAACATGACCATGTTGAGAGCATGTGAACTTCCAGCTTCTACTGCTAGATTCAAGGCATCGAACTCGACTATTCTATCTGTGTATTTGTTCATGATTTTGATTATCTCATTATGGTCAGGATACTCAGCTTGACCCATTGAAACGACAACAGGATATTGTACGTGTGTGCTCATCAAAACACATCCATCTTTTTTGACAAGCTGAATTTCTCTAAGAGTTTCAACAGGTTCGAATCCAACAAGAAGATGAGCTGAGCCAGGATCTATGATTGGTCCCTTTGCATTCTCTCCAAGACGGACAGTACAGACAACATGGCCACCTCTTTGAGCCATTCCATGAATCTCTCCAACACGAACATTGAGACCGCACTCTAATGCGGCCTTTGCTAGAATCTCAGCAAGAGTCAGAACTCCCTGACCACCAACACCGGTTATGGCGATATTGATTGTATTATCATTATTACTAGACATCTCATTCATCCTCCTGTTTGATTGCACCCTTTGGACATACTGAAACGCAGGTCCCACAGAGATTACAGAGTGTTTCATCAATGACAGCTTGTTCTGTTTCTGAGTCCATGTACATAGCTGGACAAGAAAGCCGATTGAGACATCGTTTGCATGCATTACAGAGTTCTTGATCAACATAGTACTTTGGTGGGAATTCACCTGTGCGACGACGTTCAGCTGCAACAAGGAGAGCACAAGGTTCGATTGAAACTAAGACAGCAGGACTATGATTCTCCCTTGTCCATTTGACCATTTCACGAACTTCAGCAACGAGGCCTGCTAATGATTCAAATGGCTCAACTTTTTTCACATATTTCACGCCTAGACCCTTACAAGCTTCTGCTATGTCTATAGGAGGGACTTCTTTTCGCATGCCCGTAATTCCAGTACCAGGATGAGGTTGATGACCAGTCATTGCTGTGGTACGGTTGTCCAGAATAACTACACAAATTCGATGTTGATTGTAGACTGCATTTGCGATTCCTGGAAGACCAGAAGCAAAGAATGTGCTGTCTCCAATTGTGGCGACAATATCTTGGTCTGTGACCTCAGCAAGTCCACACGCGGTCGTAATTGATGATCCCATGTCAAATAGAATATCTGCAGTTTCCAGTGGAGGTGCAATGCTCAATGTGTAACAACCAATATCAGAAGGATAGATTGCCTTTCCTCTGGTCGCGGTTCGGATTGCATAGTAGGTTGCTCTATGTGGACAACCTGCACACAAAAGCGGAGGTCTAGGAGGTAGGTCTGGCAATTCTTTGGTCTTTTTGTCTATCTCTTCCCAGTTAATAGGTGTATTACATGTAGTAACTTTCTTCAAAGCTTCCATGACAATCCTTGGACTATATTCAAACGTACGCGAGAAGATTCCTTGTTCCTTTCCAAGGATTTCCACACTGACTTTGTTTAGATGTGCTAGACGTCGTGCATGCGTTTCGAGGAATGGTTCCAGTTCTTCAACGACCATCACTTGTTTGTGACGCTTCAGAAACTTAGTGATCATTTTTTCAGGTATTGGATGTGTGATACCAAGCTTCAGAACTTCTGCTTTGATTTTCATCGTTGTGAGTGCTTCTTCTATATAATTGTATGAAACACCTGAGGTGATTATTCCTAAATCGCCATCACCCTCAACAAAGTTCAGCGGACTCTTTTCAGACAACTCGCGTGCTTTCTTTATCTGTTCAAGAAGCCATGGATGACGTTTACGTGCAACACTTGGAACTGGCACAAATCGGAATGGCTCTTTTTCAAACTCAACTTTATCTGGACGCGGGAGAATCTTTCCGAATTTTACAGGAGCTCGTGTGTGATTTATTCTAGTAGTTGTACGGAAGAGTACCGGTAGTTCTAACTTCTCTGAGAATTTGTAGGCTTCCAACAACATTGACTTTGCCTCTATTGGATCTGAGGGTTCCATTAGAGGCATGTTTCCCATCAATGCATAGTACCTGCTGTCATTCTCATTCTGAGAGCTCCACATACTTGGATCATCAGCAACAACAATCACCATTCCAGAATGGACGCCAACATAGGCCAATGAAAAGAATGGATCAGCCGCAACATTGAGACCCGGTCCTTTACAGACCATCATTGATCTCACACCTGCAATGGCAGCAGCACCAGCCACCTCCATTGCGACTTTTTCATTTGCACTGAATTCAAAGTAAAAGTTAGAGATATGTGGAGCCATGAAAGTCAGATTGTTCCCAATTTCACTACTGGGTGTTCCAGGATAGAGTGCAACAAGACGGACTCCTGCTTCCAGTACACCCCGAGCAATTGCTTCATTTGCTAGAAGAAGAATCTCTTTACCTGGGTTGTCCTCAAGAAGTTCCTTGGGTTTTGCCAATCACTATTCCTCCATGCATGGATATTTCGGTTTGAATTATGAACTCTGTATCAGTGTTGTGGTATTGGACAAGAATTGTAATACTTAGAACACGTGTTCTAGTTTGTGTTGTTCAAATCTTATCGGGGTAGTCCTCTAAAATATGTCTGCATAAGACCCCTTGGTTTCCACTCGAAAGATCTTATGGAGTATGGTTCGAGCGGGTATTATTGAATGTTATAAAAATGGAGATAAATAGAGCTTCTAAAACGATTATAAATATTTTTTGATATTTCACCGATTAGATAGTTGTTAATAATCTCTAGTGGAAACAAGGGGGTTCAAATGGTTTGAGAACACGTGTTCAAAACGATTTTTGATCAGAAAATATGTATTACAAGTAATAATATTAGAACACGTGTTCCAAAGAAGAATTCACATTATAATTCTTGAACAACTTCATAGATCCTTAATTTCATGATATCTTCATACATCTTGAATAACGCATCAAAAAACGTACGATACTCAGAGGGAACAAGAATCGCTGAATCCGCCACAGATTCTGCACCTGGACATTCATCCAAGAGACCCTGTTTTCGTTTTTGCTTAACACCAGATTTTGTTTTCCAAGTGTAATAATATCCATACAATTCCTTTGTGAACGCAACACGTCTAGCATTGGTCCGTCTTGCATGCTGACAATCATAGAGATATAGATACAATGTCAACTGAAACAACCAATTCAAGAACACGTGTTCCGATTTTTAGTTCTAGTAATACATTCTTAGCCTACAAGGAAAAGTTAAAGCAGGGGTAGCTTGGCCACGGCTTAGACACTTTACTCTTGATGACATGGAACATGGAGGACAATCATTGAACAGGATTGGGCTTAGAAAAGAAGAGAAAGCATTTGAAACTCGAGTTCCATTAATACCTGATCATGTCAGATTTCTACATGACAAATATGGTATCGAATTCATACTTGAACCAAGCAATCAACGCGCCTTCTCAGAAGATGAGTACGATATTGAAGTCGAATCTCTGAAGGGTAGCGGCGTGCCTGTCATCATGGGAATCAAGGAGATGCCTATTGATATCTTTGAGAAAGATATTGTGTACATATTCTTCAGCCATACCATCAAGGGTCAGACCAGTAACATGCCCATGCTCAAACGAATAATCGATATTGGGGCTACACTAATTGATTACGAACGAGTAGTTGATGAAAATGGTCGAAGATTGATCTACTTTGGGAACTGGGCTGGTATGGCTGGAATCTCAGAAACCCTAAGAATCCTTGGTGAACGATTGGAGTCCTTGGGAATCAAGCC
>JBHLPA010000110.1:0-3871 GCA_048939935.1 Promethearchaeota archaeon
GATATAGTAGTCGTAACGCACTCAGTGATTTCGATTGCCGAGGGCAGATTGTACAAGATAGATGATATTGTTGTTTCTGAGAAAGCAATGAGGATTGCAACAAAGACAGGACATGCACCTAAGAGAATTGAGGTTGCTCTTCAGGAAGCAGAGGAAGTATTGCGAGAAACACCCATCCTAATCACCAAGACACACCATGGTATAATAACAGATTTCTCCGGAATTGATGAAAGTAATGCACCACCAGATTGTTTTATTGCACTACCAACCAACCCAGATGAAACAGCCAAAAGAATCAGTGATTTCCTGACGCAATCAGTTGGATTTAAAGTACCAGTCATAATCGCAGACACTCAGGGTAGACCTTGGAGGAAGGGTGCAGTCAATCTGGCAATTGGCGTCGCAGGTATGTCACCATTCATTCATAACGCTGGAAAAGAAGACATCTATGGGCATGAACTTCAAGGATCTCTTGTTTGTCTAGCGGATCAGATAGCTGGTTCAGCGGAATTGATAATGGGCCAATCAGATGAGGGGATACCTGTTGTTATAGTACGTGGAGTTGAGTATGAGGAGGAAGAAGGAACTGCATCCTCCATTGTCCGTCCTTCGAAAGAGAATCTATTTCGTTAATCCACTATGACAACTCTGCGACGGTAGAAAATGACTGTTATCAGGATCGCGAAGGCAACTACAGCAGTTATGGTACCTACCATCAAAGGGTCAATCTTCCAAGGACCTGGCTCCATGGGAGTCGTACTATTGATTATCGGATAGTTATCCTGATCATTCTCATCAATGATATACGGTCCTGTACCACTGTAATCGGACCACCAGTTACCAGTGTCCACCCCATTATCCCAGGCATTCAATAAGCCCTCACAAATAACGTTTGGTGAATTGAACGCTAATACATTGTTGTAGATTAGATTTCGATTGGATGTTGTATCAAGCTGGATTCCTACGCCAGTATTATTATAAATCTCATTCTGGATGATGGTGCAATCTGACGAACTGTTAAGCAGAATTCCACGTGAATTAGTATACACTGCGTTACCTAGAATATCGCAACCATCTGAGTCTCCAAAAAATATTGCATCTGAGTTGTCGAAAATGGAGTTTCCACGCAAAGTACAATTCATGCTATTCACAAAATTGACAGCCTCATCATTCTCCCAGATAAGACAGTCCCGTATCTCGCAGTCAAAGGACCACCCGAGTGAGATTCCCTTCAGGTTATCGCGGATATAGGCATCCACAATATCAATACTTTCAGAATACATAGCAATCACTCCAGTCCAAGAATTATAGTATCCAGAACCTCTCAAAAGTAGACACCCTTTAGAGTGTTGGAATATCACTCCGATAGTGTTATTGTGGAATACAACATCATTAAGCTGAATTCCACTGCAATTCACCAAAGTTATCGCTGATGCTTGACCGGGATCATAAAAGGGTGAATAAACATCAGAACTTATCCCGTAGAAATTTCCACCATAGATAGTGCAAGTATCACAGCTAAGTAGATGTAATTGACCATAGTCATCACCAATAATTGAAGCATCATTGAGATATGCAAAGAATCCAATTGAGCGTCCATTGACAGTATTATCTTGGAAACGAATCGAAGTAAAATCCCAAAACTCATAATTATCTATAGTTGGAAATAGTCCCCCTCCATCAAATGCATTGTTTGTAATATCGCAATCATAACATGGACCATCTGGGACAGTAGAAGGATAATGCGTTCCATACCAACCAAAGGCAAAACCATATCTTCCATCACTGACCATATTGAAGGAAATATTGAAACTAGTGACTCCTTGAGGGATTATCCCATATCCAACATTTGAGATATGATTTGAAAAGATACTACAATGTGAACCACCACTCAAAGCAATTCCAATCTCATAGAAACCTCTCTCACCAAGGAGATTGTTATGATGAACTTCAGTTTCATTTGAGTTCACCATTCCAATAGAGGTAAAGCAGTCAGTGATATTATTATATTGAATGATGCTTGTATTGGTATTCACGAGAAAACCACTACTGGAGTTGCGTATATTATTACCCGTAACTAAAAGGTCAATTCCAGTCATTTCGATACCATACATCCAGAAATTCTCAATTCTATTTTCGTCGATCATACATGTTGCACAACCCATTATCGAAATTCCTGACCACGGGAAATAGATATCAGAACTAGGAGCCAAGAGCGTATTATTAGTGAAGCTTGAGTTGAAGGTGGACCAAGCTGATATTCCTTCAGACAAGACAAATCCAAATCGATTCTGAGAAACTGTGAGATTGGCACATCCGTACAGATTGATTCCTGAATAACAAGGATCGAATTCCTGTGTATTATTGAAGATAATTGTGAAATTGCTCAGAAATATTGAAATTGCAATTGATGTTACATTGAAACGATTGTCTGAGATTCGACAGGATGAAATCTGGAGACCGGAAATCCCAGCAGAACTCTCAATTATCTCATTTGCGCGTACAACACCATTGCTGACATTTGTGAGTGTTAGTGGAAAGACTGCCTGATAACCAACATAGGTATAGTAAGGAGATTTCAAAACACAGTCTTGAATGATGAAATGACTAGTGGTGTTCATTATCCAGATGCATGCAGAGCTATTTGTTGTGATATTCAGATTTTCAATGAGATAGGGATTTGTTTCTGAGCCATTACCAGGCCAAGACTGAGTTTCAAAATCAGCGTCACAGGTTATATTGATTGATTCGTGATTTACGTATGATACACTATGCACTCCCCTCGGGATAATCTTTGCAGGATTCAAGTTTTCAACATTGGAAAGTTGAATGACCAATGAGCAAGCAAGTATACAAACTAGTGTCAATGCCACACCACGACGAGCCATAGTCTATCCCCACACCTATATTGAATATTGAAAGAATATGAAGCTTGACACACTCAGAGTGCATTGTCAAAAAATTCAGCAAGTCGAATCAGTAGAGTCTTGACATTTTTCTCTCGAATAATCCCATGGCCTTCGTCATCAAAGACTAGTTTGTCATACATAATCTTGTTTTCTTCTAATCTTTTCTCTACCTCAGCTACATTAGCTTTTGTGACATTAGGGTCGTTAAGACCCTGCACAATCAAGAGCCTACCTCTTACATTCTGTACGTAATTTATTGGAGACCTTTCTTGATATTTCTCAGGAATCTCAGTTGGAGACCCTCCTAACATCTCTTCAGAATATGGGCGTAGGTCCGGCCTTGTGGTTTCGTAGTCAACAACCAAATCGGTCATACCGCAGATCGGTGCAGCAGCAGCCACAATATCAGTTGGGAACTGTGTTATTGCTAGCCAGCTCATATAACCACCGTAACTCGTACCATAAACTCCAACTTTGTTTGGAAAGGCTATACCAAATTCAATCATCTGCTCAATTCCTGTTTGGACATCTTCCTTTTCAAGACCACCCCAGCCTTCCTTCTTGATTAGCTCTCGAAAATCGACCCCATACCCTGTAGAGCCTCTGTAGTTGGGATCTAGAACATTATAGCCTAGGGAGCAGAAGTATTGAATCTTGGGGTCGAGGGCATCCTCAGAGTGCCAGGTAGGACCACCATGAATTGTAACTATAGCTTTTCCATTGGGATTTTCAGCCATGTATAACCAACCATGAATCTTTGTTTGGTCAGTAGAGGTCCATCTAAAGTCTTCAGCGGGTGTCAACTCATCTCTATTTATTGGACAATAACTGAGCATATCTGTTATCAAAGTGAATCTTGAAGGATCTAGTAGATTGATATTGAAACGTACTACATCATGAGGACTTGTAGAACTATAATATAATCCCAGCCAATCTCCGTTTCCAATATTCGGAATTGGCCA
>JBHLPA010000110.1:3881-7674 GCA_048939935.1 Promethearchaeota archaeon
CGAGTGGGAGAAATGCTGATGAGTACATCTGTATCAAGATCGAGGAGGTATGGTTTCTTCCGTGCATCTTTCTCCTTTGCCAAGATGATATGGTTCGTGTATTTGGGCACACCTGTGACACTATATGTCCCACCATCAGTAGGTCGTGATAACCACTTAATCTCATCTGCAGTTATGTCATAGAGACCTATGCTTACGTAATTATGACGAGTACCATCTAATGTATCTGTATCAAATAGGATCCTTCCATCATGGGTCCAATGGGCGTTTATCTTTGCTCTTGGACCAAAATTGAGTATCTCTCTGTCCTGATTGCCATCAATTGTGGCTAACCAGTATTGTTCACCTGATGGATCTTCGTCAGCCCTATTGTAGAGAACATATCGACCATTGGGGTCAACAGATGGCATAAGATAAGTAGGCTTATCAGGACGAGCTATGACGGCCCTAGTTCCCGAATCCAAATCCTGAACGACCACTCGGAAGGTTTCAGTTTCTTTCTTCGTATCATAATCGTAATTGACCGAGTATGTAATGAAATCGCCTCTGGGTCCGAAGAATCCTCCTCGTAGAAAGAACTTTGGTGTAATTTCAGTCAATGGAACCATTTCGCAGGGATTGTCCAGAAATACCCTGTATAGTGTTACTCTCTCATTTCGGGCTGTGTCTTGGGCAACAATGATGGATTTTGAATCAGGAGCCCAATCACTAACAGTTGTCACCTCAGGTGTTTTCGTTAATGGGATTAAATCTCCAGTGCCATCTGACGATTTCAAGAAAACATCATAGTTCTCCTGAATGTGGTTGATCGTGAGTGCCAGACACTTCTTATCGGGAGAGATCAGAGCATTATCAATTGTTGGCAAACTCATCAAGGAATCTAAGTCAATGGCTCTAGATGGAAACATATTGAAACGATAATGTGGTATGATTTACATTTTTGCACTGACAACTAGATATAGAATCTGAATCCAAAAAGCTGCGAAAAGAGTAGCAGACCAATAATAATGAGGATTATGCCAACCGCTATCTCAATCTTGTGAGCTTGACTACTGATAGTCGTAGCCATCCTCATTCTTGCTTCTCCTGTGACTACAGCAATGAGAAAGTAAGGTATGGCGATTGCAATGGAGAACACAATGAATAGCATGACAAGAACAAGAACATTGGTTTCCGTCCCGATGAGAGCTACAATACCAAGAATAGCTGGTGCCGAACAAGGAGCAGCAAGTAGAGAATAACCAAGCCCGACCACAAACACGCTAACTAGGTTGGTCGGAGTTGTTGGTTGTGACTTAAGACTAAGAGAACTCAATCTCAATTTCTCCTGGAGAGTGTGGGACATCATCACAATTCCTAGAAAGACTATGATTAGTCCAAGAATTGCCTGAAATTCAATATAGAAATCTATGAGAAAGCTACCTATGAAACCAGCAATTGCGATGAAAAAGGCAACTGAAGTAAGGATTCCTAGAATTAAAGCAGTGGTCACAATAACACTTCGTCCACGACTGTCAGCTGAATGAAGACTATTAATCAAGAATAACGGAAGTAGTGGGAAAAGACAGGGTGAAATTGCAATAAACAGACCTGCTCCAAAAACGCCTGAAAGTTTCACTAGGAGTAGTCCTAGCTCAATAGCACCTTGCACCCCACAACTCTCCTATTACATAATAGATCCAATCGTGGAAGATATACTTGCATCTGACCAGATCCCAACATGAAAGTATCTGAAGAATCCATCAGCGTCGATCAAAACCATTGAAGGCACCGATGAGATGCTAAAGTAATCCAAGAAGTGTCTATCATCAACCCCATGAGCCCAAGAAAGACCTTTTGTTGATTTGTAATCAGCCATCATTAAAGTTGTTTCCGAAGTGTCTACAGTGAGAGAAACTACAACAACAGTCCCAGCTAAGTCTTCAGCTATTGTTTCGAGATATCCATTCTGAGTTACGCAAGAGGAACACCAAGTGGCCATGAGGTCTACAAGAACAACCTGTCCCTCAAGGTCACTAAGAGTAAGGGTTGAACCATCTGACATATCGAACTCCCAGTTTGCTGGTACTTCCAATCCTAGTTCAAGAAGATCAGTATTCTGTGTTGTCCGTGTGAGTTGGTCGCCATCATCACTATTTCCAGTAGGAAAGGTCAGGAAGGATGCACCAATCATCGTTCCTAAGACAACCACTACTAGAGTGACTCCAACAATAGCCATCTTTTCTGGTTCCATAATAGAAAGTCCTCGGACTTGTTTGTATATTATTTGTGAGCTTCGGGCAAGCATATATAGGTTGTGCAACAAGCATGCACAACCGATGTAGGAGAAAAGGACAAATCAAGAAAGAAATGCGACGTCGCGTGTGGGACAATAATACAGATAGGAAACTATGCCTCTTGGGCATCTTCTTTCTGAAGTTCTGAAATTGTCTCATCAATGTGCTTGATGTGATCTTCAAGTCTTGATTTGAAGGCTTCTAGACTCTTGATCCTGGTTTCTTTACTTTGTTCATATGGTGCACAACCAAATGAATGCATGAATGGACCCATGAAATGACCATAGTATCTATGACTTCTGCGTTCTCCACACATCTCTTACTTCTCACCTCCGTTCGTTTTATCTGAGCTCTTCATCTCGTCGAGTTGCTTATTGACCCACTCGAGCTCATGACTTAAGTACGAACGATACTGTTTAAGAAACTCGAGATGTTTCTGAGAACATCGACCAGATTCACATCTGGCTTTCATGGCTGCAAATCCAATTGGGCTACGTTCACGAACGGTCCAGTCCAATAGAGGCGCAGCCGCCCTCTCACCCGCCTGACTTACGAGGAATCTCCAGATCCTTCCCTGAGCGCCCCACTCTGTATCAAGATTTTGAAGTGCTACTGTGAGAACATTCCTTCCCATCGGAGTGAGCTGGTATTCCACTGTATCAGGACCATCATCTTGAGGAATGTGCGTTCCCTCAATTAGTCCTTTCTCAACAAGCCGGTGGAGTGCGGGGTAGACAGTACCACTCTTCACTCTCCTTGAACCCATACGGTCCCCTAGCTTCTGGATTATCATATAGCCGTGAGCAGGGTCCTGTTTAAGAATCGCAAGAATGAGTAGTTGAACAGGACTGAGTCTTGTTCCGTGAGTTTGATGTCGTCCCATGGTAGCACAGTTCATATGTAGACACCTACCTATGTAGAGCTCTACATACCGATATGTAGAGGTCTACATATAAACGTTGAGTTTCATCACCGATATGCTTAGAAACGCAAAGAACGTGTGTAAATGTGTGTTTGAGATGGTGGATGACTACAAACGATTCATCATTCCTGCAGTGTTCTCAATATTCGGTATGATTATCACTTTCTGGGCAACCTACGTCTTAGCGCTTAGAGTGGTGGTTTTTGAGCCCAGCTATAGTGTTGATCTTGTTTCAGTAGTAGACGGAAGATTGAGACCTGATATCATCTTTCTAGTGATGGCTCTTATCCCCATTTTCTTCATTGAGTTTCTACTAATTACATTGCCAATTGCATTCTTCATGCTCATAATAGCTAGAGCCTTTCGTGTTGCCACCTATGACATTGATGTTATGAGAATCGGACAAGGATTTGACTGGATTAGAATGATGAAGAGAGCCGTCATTCCTGCTCTCTTTGCGCTTTCCCTCGGAGAACTAGTTATCAGTCTTCTAAATGGTGTAATCTTCTATATACCGCCTCTTCCTGAGGGGGCAGAGAGACAAGTAATCGCATCATCATTACACCCATTACTCACATTACTCGGTTCACTGATT
>JBHLPA010000111.1:0-7666 GCA_048939935.1 Promethearchaeota archaeon
TGACCAAGATATTAGTTTTCACTAGAATGAATAAGAACGTAATCTTTTATTGAGACACATACCCAATGAATTAAATATAGTTAATTATCTATAAGAATCAGGTTTTTGCTATGACAATAGTGAATGAAAGTGGAAAAGAGTATGAGAATTCTCCAGAGATGAACAAAGCAGTCATTCGAAAGTTCATTGACGGGTATAATAGTCGAAACATGAACATATTCGAGGAGATGGTAGCACCTGATTATTTTGACCATCTGTTTCAACAGAAAGGTCGAGATAAATTCAAAGAGATGTTCACTATGGCCTTCAACGGATTTCCAGACTGGTATGAGGCGATTCAGGATATCATTGCAGAAGGAGATAAGGTATGGGTGTGGATCAAAGCCACTGGAACACATACCAATGAGTGGAAACTCTTTGGGATTTCAGTCCCACCAACAGGTAACAAGATAGAGATGAACATGGTTTTCATCTGGCGCTTGGAGAATGGAAAGCTTGTGGAAGGTTGGGAGGTCGATGATAACCTAGAGATCCTCAAGCAAATGGGCATTGTTGAATACACTGAAGCAGGAAAAGAATTCATGACTGTTTTCAAATAGTCCTTGTTCATATAATGCAATAGGAAAACACTCTTAGTTGGTAATAGGACACGCATATCGAGGCTTAACAAATGAGAGCAGTTGTTGTTTCAAAATACGGTCCTCCTGAGGGACTTGAGCTCATAGAGAAAGAGAAACCTGTGCTCAAAGAAAATGAGATACTCATCAAAGTTCATGCAGCCACAGTGACATTCGGAGACGCTCTTCTCAGGAGAATGAGTTTCCCTGTTCGAATGGTCTTTGGTCTCTTCATGGGTGGGCTAAGAAAAGGCAAGATATTGGGCCATGAATTTGCAGGTGAAGTCGAATCAATCGGTAATCAAGTAACGCTTTTCAAACCAGGCGACCAAATCTTTGGGTCTACCGGCTCAAAAGGTGGAGCTAACGCTGAATACATCTGTCTGTCTGAAAATGCAATGATATCGATCAAACCAGAAACAATGTCTTTTGAAGAAGCAGCAGCTGTTCCAATAGGCGGAAACACAGCACTTGATATCCTGAGGAACGGGAACATCAAGCCTGGAAACAAAGTTCTCGTATATGGAGCCTCTGGATCAGTAGGGACATATGCAGTGCAGCTTGCAAAGTATTGGGGAGCTGATGTTACTGGTGTGAGCAGCAGCGCTAATCATGAATTGGTGAAATCCCTAGGTGCAGATATAGTGATTGATTACAAGAAGACCGACTTCACAACAGGCGACGAAACCTATGATGTCATCTTTGATGCTGTAAGAAAGCTCTCTTCATCACAATGCAAACGAGTACTAAGAGAAGATGGAGTCTTTCTGTCCACAAGTTCTTCGACAGAAGAAAGTGCTGAGAATCTGACATTCCTTAAGGAGCTCATTGAAGATGGAAAGTTGAAGGCGGTCATCGACAGAACATT
Organism: Promethearchaeota archaeon; assembly: GCA_048939935.1. Taxonomy (GTDB): domain Archaea; phylum Asgardarchaeota; class Thorarchaeia; order Thorarchaeales; family Thorarchaeaceae; genus SMTZ1-45. Next base: position 1,486 of record JBHLPA010000111.1, read on the forward strand.
CCCATTAGACACAATAAGAGAGGCTCATCGATATGTCGATACGGGGAGAAAGAAGGGTAACGTTGTCATCATTGTGGCCAATTAATTACCTATATGAAGGATTTCTAATTAGGGAAATCTCGACGATTGAAAAGCTGAAAACTAGAAACGATGAGGAATGCATTAACACCGAGTAACGCAAGAGTAAGTCAGCTAGACTTGGAGAAGACATTGCATGTATAAAACGAAATGTAAATCTGAAGTAAGAAAAGATGATATCTGAAGATCCTCGTTCATTCTGTTGTATTCAACTCCGTCTAACGTAAACAATTGAAATGGCAATGACAATTCTACTGACACCAATTCCCTCAAACAGAGCAAGCAATAAAGGATCGGGGAAATGAGCGCACATTGGCCCTCAATTTCCCTTTCATCTGAGTCCCATTAATAATGTCAGATTCTTTCCATTATCCTCTGTTGTTTGATTCATGGGAATGGAGTCATTAATGGATACCAATCATAGTGCCATGGGAGATTGGTGTCCCCTATTCCATCATATGGGACTCGTCCATTGCTCCCATCATCCAAGCCTAGATAGTCGGACCAGTAATTGCCCTCAAGTAAATCTGGATGATACAGGAAATTGTCTTCAATAACTGACGACGGCCATGACCACAATTGTATCTCATCGGCAATGAAATTATTGTGATAGAAGTAGTTATTTGCGGAATTGTCACGGAATTCTAAGCACACTGTATTGTCCTCAAATGTATTCTCGGAAAAATAGTTGAACTCTGATTCTCCAGCAAACTCCACTCCTATGTAGTTATCACTAATGGTGTTGCCTACAAAGGTATTATCATGTGAATCACCTATCCAAAACCCATTTCCAATACTGCCTGAAACAGTATTGTGCATAAAGTCACAATCGGAAATTCCATGAACCCAAAAGCCACATTCTAAATTGGATGATGCTGAGTTTTCAGAAAGGATGTTGCCATTACAGTCCTGCTGCAACCAAAACCCTATGGCACAATCTGAGGCAGTATTGCCAACTAGCTCATTGTCAGATGCCTCAAACTCCAGGAAGTAACCCCACCAATAACCCACTGCCTCGTTGTCGGTGAGGATATTATTAGTGGATGGTATTATAATCAAATCCTCTCCAACCGGCCATAATGTAGACACTTCGAAGCCTAAAGAACCAGCAGGTGAAGATGGAGTCACCTTTGTAGCTATATTCCCCTCGAGTGTGTTGTAACTCGAGCATTGCACCCAATAGCCATGTCTGACCGTATCTGTTACTATATTCCCTGAGAGGACATTGTTCTCACTTCTCTGAATCCAGTATCCCATATGCACATGATTTACAGCATTGTCGCTGACTACATTCGATTCACCAGATGCCAGTTGGACACCATAGCCTCCATACTCAAGAGAATTGTCGACTTCATTTTTCTCAATAAGGTTATAGGAGCTATCCTGCAGGTAGAAAGCGTTGCCACAATCATAGACTGTATTTGCAATGAGGTCATTATGGTCGCTCCAAAACAAATGAAAGCCGTCGTCGCTATTTTCAGCATGGTTCTCAATAAGCGTGTTATCATGTGTAGTAATATGCAGCCAATAACACCTTCCAGTGTCAGACGCGTAGTTGCCTGTGAAATAGTTCTCAGCACTAGAGTCTGAAAGTAAAAAGCCATTATCACCATTGCCAATGGCTGTATTGCCAATGAATCGACTCTGAAAACTATTCAAAATCTGGAAACCTGTCCATCCGTTATAATTAGCGGTGTTTTCTAGATAATGGTCCTTCGAGCAACCATTTGCGAAGAATCCTACATCGCTGTTTTCGCTTGCAGTGTTTCCCTGTATTCTCGTCTTTTCACTCCAAACAACAGCTACACCGGTATTACATTCTCTTATTGTGTTGTCCAGAATCTTATTCTTATAACCTCCGTAAACGATAATTCCCCATTCCCATCCCTCAACAACAATATTCTTGATTGTGACTTTGCTTCTATCGAAAGCTAATAGTCCTATAGAGGTAGTTCCATCTCCAGGACCTAGTAATGAATAACCAGCGCCATCAATAATCACATTGTCTGCTATCACCTCTATGGACGTTGAGATGTCTTCCGTGAAAGTATAATCGGAATCAATATACAGAGTGTCTGAGGCTATACAATTCGTTTGCACCTTTTCAACCGAATTTGTGGTCATTACAGAGGACTGCGGTGCAATTATGAGTAATAATGCCAAGGACACTATTACATACATACTTTTCTTTCTCATTCTCTCTCCTCCTTGTACCACGAATAGTGAAATGTAAAAGATAGAGGAAATCCTCGCTCAGATTTTCAAAAGCTCATTGCATTTAGGCTAATCCTGGCGGTTTTAACAATTCGTAAGCAAATCAATATTGTACTCTAAGTTTGAGTTAAGACTTCCGGTTTCATTTGGTATTAGGAGTTGACACTGATACTGGCTAAAATAAGAGAAATGTCTTCATCACAATGCAAACGAGTACAAGGAGAAGACGGAGTCTTTTTGTCCACAAGGTCTTCGACAAAAGATAGTGCTAAGAATCTGATATTCCTCAAGGAGATCATTGAAACAGGCAAATTGAGATCTGTTACAGACAAGAAGTATCCTCTGGAGGATATTGTAAATGCTCATAGGTATGTCGACACCGGGCGTAAGAAAGGGAATGTAGTCATAACTGTGACTTAGCTTGGTTTCCTCACAAAAGAGGGGAACAACCATGCTTCAAAAGCAATGATTAAGAAGAACCTTACTCATCAAATGTTTCAAAGATCATATAGGAGACCACCTTTTGATCAATTGTGGAGAACGCAAGAGATTCAAGGTCACTTTGAGGGGACATTCCATAGATTTGGCTTTCTGGATGATGATGACATTTGCTATAATCACTCTCCTAGTCATACCCTTTGAATTCACCTACTCTGAGGCAGTCCAGCCAGTACCAGCTAGTAATTATTATGACATCAGGGTTAGCTCAGTTATCGTGGAGTATAGTGATTGGAGGGATCGAGGTCTTCCTCCATTGACATTCAGTGAACCTGTTACCATAGCCTCAGCCATTGCTATTTGTTTACCTGCCATTCTCTTGAATCGTCGAATTAGGAATCAAGGATATACCAAATCAATTCTCGACGCAGGATTAGCCACTTTTTTTGGCACTGCAATATTGACGATTTTTCTCGTAGAGGGCTTACCATTAGCTGAGTTTGAGTGGCTGGGACAGACAACCCCTGTATGGAAACTATTTCGCTTTAGTACTCTAGTAATAGTTGTTTTAATTTTCCTTCCGTTGATGATTAGAGAAACCTCTCATCGGGACTTCCAAAGAGAGCATAGAATTCTAGCCTATATAGTGGTTCTAATTGCCACTTTGGTGCCGGCGGGGATTGTTGCCAACTTTGGAGGTGGTTTTACATATTACCGAGCTATCTCACCATCCTATCAGTTCTGGTATGAAGCCTCAATCACCAGAGTTCCATGGCAATCAGCTGATCAAGTAAACATTGCTTTCGCAGTTTTTGATTTAATGAGCCTACTCTTTGGCTTCGTATACACCTGGCTGAATCTTCTCTATGGTTTTTCCATTTTGCGATACTTACGGGGTGGGGTATCACGACGTAGAGTCTTTCTGCTGGGGGTTTCAAGCATTCTAATCCCTTTCACCATTGTTTATTCAATGGTAGCGTTTGATGCTCTAAATCCAACGATTATCATTCCGCTCCCCGTTTTATTCATACTTGGAACCTCGCTTCTTGCATTTTCAAAGCAAATTAGCACAATCCCTCATTCTGAATTCGTTAATTCACAGGATACGCCTACTACTGGCTTTGCGGGCGCAGAAGACACAATCTCTGTGCCTATTCTCTACTTCATAAAAAGCAAGATAATGGGAGTCAAGAGAAGGATTACAAAACTGAATGGTCAAGCCTAATCTGTGCGAAAGACGTCTATAAACGCCTTAACATCATATCTAAGAAAAGTTAGTATCTGCAATATTGAGAAGATATGAAAAAAAAACAAGGTACTCCGAGCCGTGAAGCTCGGAATACTAACGTCCTGTGCTAGTGATAGAATTACCGACCGAAGGCGGCTTTGACTTCACCCTGATTAAGGTAGATCACGATGATCAATGGGATTATCAGACTGATGATATCAAAGCTGATGATGGCCAATATAACGCTGAGTAGGTTCAGAATGAATGCAATCATCCATGCCCAACCTTTCAGAGTCCACAGGCCATATCCAATGATAAATCCGATAATTCCAATAATCAGGAATACTCCTCCTAGGATAACAAATAGGAACCCAAAGGGTCCCAGAGCCAAAGCAGCCATCATTGATAGACTTCCTGTTACAAGCAATACTATTGCACTAAGCATCTGAAGAATAGCAATGATTGTTACACCTAGAGGTCGTTCTCCTGATCCACTATAAGCAGGTGCACTCATTGGAATTTCTGCCATTAGAGTTACCTCTTCATGCGAATTATATTTGATGAGAAAATGGTCACTAATAAATCAAATTCGTCTTATCTAAATGAAACCCCGTTCTGTATTTTTAATGCTGTTTCAGAGGCTTTTCTATAACATTCCTTCATTGATATTCCAACTTCAATAACTGTGCATATCGGATCTCTCATGTTCACCATAACACCAAGTGGTGTCCTATCAACTGAGTTAGGGTATTCTGAGAGATTTGGTACTATACCATCTCGTCGTGAATACACAATCATCTTGACTCCAGGTTTGATTTCAGGAATTTTCTCTGGGAGAAATCCTTCCGATGCTAGGACATGAAGGTTTGTTAATGACATATCACTCGTTGCTTCGATTAATTCGAGAGTTCCTTGGAGTCTAGGATTGATCTCCATCAACCAGATTTGGCCTGACATGTCAATGATGAAGTCTAGACCAACGGATCCACTTAGTTTCAACCTAGTACTGATAGCTTCGGATACTTCTTTAATCCTAAATTCAGTTTCTCTATCCAATCCACTTGGGTAGTAGTTACCACAGTAAGCAAATCCGCAGTTCCGCCCTGCGGTGGGCATCCCAATGAGTTGCCCTTGTACTGAAATCGTCAGGGCACGATCTCCAGCTGCAAGAACACTAGAACTGATGTCAGTCCCACGAACATACTGCTGTATTATTCTAGGTTCGTACTCTCCATCCTCAGGCTCTCCGAAAACTTTGACAACATCAGCAGCACTCCTAACAAAGCGAATTCCACTACCTCCGCCTGAATGAGTGGGACGTACCAAATAGGGGAAATGCAATCCAGCTGAATTATCGATAGCCTCTTCTGGTTTTCGTACCTCTAAACGTCGGGGCATACTAACGTCATGGGCTTTGGCTATTTTCCTTAGGGTTTCGAAGTTACGAGCTCTCTTCATCTGTTGAGGTGAGCAGCCAACTAATACTCCCTTTTGATACAGTGGTTGAAGTGCATCAAAATGGTCATCCAATCCGCTTCCAATTATGAAGTAGTCTATCTTTTGATCCTCTGTCAGATAGAATAGGTTCTCCACTAAACCTTCATAGAGAGGAATCTCCAAGGGTTGCCTTTGTCGGTCGCCAGGGGTCGGAGTCAGTATAGCAATCCAACTATCACAACAGGCGGATAGATCCTCATCCCCCCAGTAGTCTGATACAAAGACCTTTGCTCCTGCTCTCTTAGCAGAGCATGCGATTGGTCGTGCATTAAAACCAATGATCCCAACATGCTTTCCCTTGAGTGGAGACCGTATTGAAACCATAAGATGGCGGAAGTAGTAGCCCTGATAAGGTCTTTCTCTTTTTGGATTGGATGTCGATAGGTGTTGCTGATGAAGAAGATTAAACAGGTAGATATGACTCCTGGGAGCATTCAAGGTGCCAAAGGCAGTGTCGATGTCTATGATGCGATTCAAGGCGAGTTGACTGCTGGCGTCCGTATTGTAAAACCTCATAGTGATGTCCCAACAAGACCTCACATTCATCCAGAAAAGCAACTAATCTACGTAATAGCAGGCTCAGGAAAGATCACAAATGGTGAAGAGTCCCTTGATCTTGAATGTGGCGATTTCATTCTTCTAGAGGCTAATGAGGAACACTATGTTATTACAGACAACGAGGAACTGAAAGTCTTTGAAATTAAATATCCATCATTCTGACATGAG
>JBHLPA010000112.1:0-7657 GCA_048939935.1 Promethearchaeota archaeon
ACAAGGGACACAACCAGGCATTTAATCTCTCTCTCAAGTCGTCAATAGCTGGAAGAATCATCGCTTGATCTTCTCCAGAAACCTTGATTTTACATGATGCACCTTTCGTTTTTGATGGTCCTGTAATATCAATCTCAACACCAACTTGCTTCCCTGTATACTTACCCAATGCAAAACCAATTATCTTTGCAAAGATAATTTCATCAGTTTCTTCAATTTCACTATTGACTTCAAAAAAGTTGGATTCATCAACTATTCTTAGTGCCTTCTCAAACATCTCCTCTGGAGTCCATTCCTCTATTTTGATAGTAACCTCGCCACATTCTAGTTCATTCAATTTAAGCTCAAAATCTTGTGGTGTGATCCTCTGTGGCAAAAGTAGGTCACAAACCGACCTTATGATGAATGGCTTTGTATTCCGCAGCTGAGGATTGCCTTGCATATCCAGAAATGAAACTCCAGCTACAATCTCTCCTCTGACACAATCTTGGGTTGGTAGAAAATCAAAGGTTGGACTTAGATATCCACCAGGTTCTATCTTCGCAAAGAACACATTGTCATCATCGCCCACAAATCTCAAGGATTCTTTTGGATAAGAGAGCAAAAAGATAGTCACATCAGTAATTACATAGGGTGAGTCGTTGGTGATCTTCACTTTGAATCTCATTCTATTTCCGATGAACTCGCCTCCGCGGAGAACCTTCACCTGCGGTTCGTGAGTCTTTGGTGTTGGTTTTCTCGTAGGTCTTTCATAGGAATATTCGTCAATTTCACTAAGAGCCACAGAGACTCCAGGGATTGGTCTTCGAGCTGTTACCTTCGTCTTTTGGGACTCACTTTTAAGTAATCTTTGAAAACCTATTGGGATTATTGATTGATACTCTGCTGGGATGTCTTTCCTAATTGAGGATTTCTTTCCAGACTGAAGAATATCCTTACATGCCAAAAGCCCACAAGCCAGCGAGAAAATAATGACAATAGCAGATACTATTAGACTCAATTCAGGAATGTTTCCACTGAAGACAAATGTAATTACTACCGAAGTAACGATGACAAATGAAAATATACAAAGGTAAATTCTTGATCCTTCAGATTCATCAATCCTAATTTTATCCATCAGATTCCCTCAGTCACGACACAGAATACACTACATAACTGTGCTAATTGTAATCCTCACAGGATATAGGATTTTCCTCAAAAAACTGAGAAAACTAGGATTCTATGAATGTTCCATAGTTACGGACTTTTGCTTCTGTATGTCAAACAATGACTGGATGATGGACAGACTTAGTAGTAGATAACCGCCAATGAGACCTATCCAAGAATGTATTGGAGTTTCTAGTCCAATAATCACTGTTGTCCCAATAATAAAGGCTAGAAGCGCACCAACAGAATAAGTGGTTGGAACAGATGATATCCCTTTTGAAGATGCAAAACTGGATTGAAACACCATTATGAATACGATGGACAAGACAAATCCAATGAGAAATGCCACACCAAGCGGGTCAAGCAGAAACTGCATATCGTTCTCTCCTACTCTCAGGATGAGTATCCTATTGCGTCTATGCATTTCTGGATTTCGATAAGAATCACAAAAATGTTCCATGATGTACCTCTGACACCAGCATGAGTTTCATAGATGAATATCGATTTTTAGCGAAGTCCGCAATATCAAGATATCAAACTGCCTCGATCCCTATCTATAGCACTATAAAATAAGTTCCTCCTGAGAATCATATCATCTTGCCAATTGTATGAATTTCCATTGAATTTATCAGCCATCAAGTGAATTGATAGTTGAGGCAACCCAGCGTGCGAGGGCGGTTCATACATGCTGAAACCAGTCTGGCTATTGTATTTCTAGTTAACAGCTTGTTATGTCTGTCACAGATTCCACTACCAGTCGAGAGTCTTATCGATGAATTTCCTGTTGGCCTTCACTTGGAATACGACACCTTTGAGTATGATGCATATGGAAATTTAACTTCAGAATTTGTTTGTTCATATTCCATAATTGATAGAGTCAACTCTAAGTCCTATCAACTCGAAGCTGAAATTAACAACAACCGAATGGTGAAAAACATTGAGTTTCCAAATGAATTCCTTAACTATCATACGACTTCACAACTCTGGGCCGATATCTCTAACTGGCAAGCAGGACAGGAAATCGTATTGGCTTCCATCGAGTATGATATAATATCTGACAGCATCCACTTGGATAATTCATTCTATACATTGGATTGCTATTACTTGAATCGAATTCGTTATGTTGGGCTTGACACAAATCTGAACATTAGTCTGTTCTTTGATAAGGAAACAGGAATTCTCGTTGAGTCTCAGAAAGCGTTGTGGAATTACTATAATCCTAGTGACGGTTATGACTACGTTTCTGTTCTACGTTATGACAACTTCAATGAATTTTACGAAACTACATCCTCCTCATCGACAAATGACCACACTGAAAACGCACCCATGATAACTGGATATCTGATCATAGGAATCGTAATAGAATCTATGGTAATCTGCTTTCTTTTAAGGGAACGCTGGATTCGAAGGAAGAGTCACTAGGAGTGAATTACTCTCAAGAAAAAAGAAGACGATTATTATACTTACTAGGAATGAAGTATCTAAGGTTTAAAGGCATCAGTTGCATTTATCTCATTTCGCTTCAATTCTGTTTTTAGGTGTCCAGGAATGCTTTGGAGGCAGGTTGGATTTCGAAAATGGATAGTCTTGCCAATGATAGTTCTATGTCTCGCATTCTCTACACCACTCATATCCTCAGGTTCAGCTTCTATCTATACTGGAAAGACTGCATACTATGAGTATTATTATTGTCAACCGAATGGTTGGCATACATATATGCAATTCACAGTTGAGGAATGGGATCAAACCACGAATATTGCTTTAATTCGAGTGATCAATGAATCGGCAACACAGGATTACAGAGTGAAAATCCCCGAATGGGAAATAGTTGATTCTGAAGATAACATCATTCATGGATGGCCGTACTCTCCAATCTGGTTTGATATGTCCTCATACGTAAATGAACAAGTGATTATCAACACCGACTCTTGGTTATGTAATTTCACAGTGGAAGGTTCACGCGAGTTTCACCGGACAACTCAGAAAGTGGGTTACCAAATCCATGAGGATCTTTATTATGATACAGAAGCCAATCTCATCGAACAATATGATTATTCAATAAAATATCCTGATAACACAGTGTATACAACTCGACTGAAGTACTACCCTGGTGTCTGGACCTTCGATTCTTCTACGAGTACTACTCATGGTCAATCTGCAACCTTACTTACACCATTTCTTCTAGCTGGTATTGCTGCTGAACTGGTTGTGATTGTCTATCTCATAACACGGCGTCTTCGTGGGTAAAGCGAATTACAGAGATGCAAGGATTGATGGTTAGCTCATAAGGTGCAATAGCTATCATACCTAAACCGAATCTGAAGCAGGAAGTGTATCCTTTGGAGATTCCTGCCTTCGAGCTTGATAACATATATCTGACTTCAACACAGAGTTCACTCGGAGAAAGTCATTGAGTACATGTAGCAGAACAAAAGTAACAGTCCTATCCTTGTTATTTGGAATGCTGCTTATTTTTCAGATTGGCTTTGCCACGGTCAACGCTCAAGGTATGGAATTTCCTATAGACCTGACAGTGAATTATGATTTTTGGATTAATCATTGGATTCCTGGTGAAACCCCTATTGGGAGTACGCTCGAATATAGCATAACTGATTGGGTTGACAAAGAGAATCTCACTGTTGAATACTATCTTAACAGCTCCAGATTCGAAGATAGACTCAACAATATCAAGATTGACACCACAGATTATCCACCGATTTGCACCAACGTTTCGACATGGAAGGTGTCTGATGCAGTTCAATTGTCCGGAATAAGCTACACAGTTGTGCAAAAGACGTATTTCAAATGGGTTCCTCAAACTGATTACTTTGAATGCTACAAATTGGAGAGAGGTCTTCTATATTCTTCTAACCTCTTTAATTCCACTTCAATCTTCTATGAGGCTAACCTAGGTCTATTGGTTGGATTCTTCAAATCAATAATGCAAACCGATGACGGTTCAAATTACCACCCAATTCACGCAGTCCAAGTGGGAATTATAGGAACTAATTTTGGCTTATTCCATCCTTTAGTTGAAGATCCGTACGGAACAACAACAACAACTCCTGCACCCACTACAACCACCCCAACAACTACTTCAACAACGTCCGAAACAACTAGTCAAAACTCAAGACCGTCACAGTCTACGCTGAACGTTACGTTTGCTATTAGTGTTGGAATAATTATCGAGTGCATCATTATTGTGGTCCTTCTAAAACGGAAGCAATCAGCAAACACACAATAATAAATGTGAAAATCTTGAAAGGAAAGGAAGAGGGTGATTGTTGAACTCATCACCCTTATCGAACTTTTCTAGCTCCATGCTTCATCAGAGGTTGGAAGGGTGTCCTTTGGAGGTTCGGAACTCTCGTGCTTCTTCACGATGTCGACCACTTCTGGTATCCAATCGAGACCGAGTTTCTTGACCTTCTCCATTGTAGGTACGCCGTTTCGAGTCCAACCTCGTCGTTTATAGGCCGCATCTGTGAGAAGTCGATATCTTTCCTCTCTGTACTCACGGAGTGCCTTGTTCTTCTCAGTTGTCTTCATTCCTGAGATATCTACTCCAATCTCTTTGAGCTGTCCGTCATATCGGTCCGCACGTGATTCGTACTCCCAATCAGTAACAGGGCCAGCACTTCTGTAAGGAATGAAGGAATCGTGGATTCTAAGACCCTTACCCTGACGTATATTGAATATCCTCTGAAAGTTGTAGACCTTCTCGCTCATAAAGATGAGGTCCTCTGGTTTTGTTGGTTTGCCAGTCATTGCTTGAAAGAATTGTGTATAGAATTCAACATGACCGGGAACCTTGGCTGGTTCTTTTGTCTGAGCATTATCGGCTGGCACCACATCGTTCCACGGTAGTTTGCACAGACCGTTCAGTCCGAACCAAGTTCGCCAGTTCGGGAAGTAGTGCAGAGCCTCAGCCTTGTCCTCGAATGTTGGCATGTAGTTGTGCACCTGATCGAGGAAGATAAGCCACGCTTCATCATGCTGTGGTCCCTTCAAAGTGAGACCGTAACCTCCCTGCTGTGCAAGACTCTCCTTGGTCACGTATTCGGAGTATTCTAATCCTTTATGTTCCATTCCTATATCCTGCATGAGGTCGTAATCTACACCGAAGTTGTCACCAAAGTATTCCTTCAGATAGTGAATTCCTTTACCAAAGTGCTCACCACCAAAACCCTTGCCCTCTGCAATTTCATGCAAAACAGCAAGTGCTTCTTCAGCAGCGCCCCACTTCAGTTTATGACCGCCAGTGGCTTTCTCGTCAATATAATCACCTTCAAAGAGTTCCATAACAAAGCCCATGGTTGTTCCAAATGAGATGGTGTCAATTCCGTAAGCATCGCAGTAGAAATTAATCTCAGCTACCCATAGTGGATCGAAAACACCAATATTACTGCCGCAACCGGCTATTGTCTCATATTCTGGGCCATCAACAACAACTGTCTTTCCTTTGAATGCACCAGTCTTGGGGACAAATCCCTCAATGCAGTGGGAGCAGTTGATTGCACATGGTCTCCAGCACCCATCCCAGCCTTTACCAGTATTTGTGAAGGTCTTCTCCCAAACATCTCCAAACAGATGTACAGCTTCAGGGTCACTACCTGCTCTGAAGTTACGAGTCGGAAAGAGATCGAACTCATCCATAATTGAAGGTAGGTGAGCAGTACCAATAATTCGCATCCGATTCTGCAACGGGTCAAGCTTGAGAATTCCTCTGGAATGGCTGCGACCTGCTTCCTTTATACCATCTGGATCAGCTGGATTTTCAAGACTCGAAGTAATCTTGGCAAACTTCACAACGATAGCTTTGAGATTCTTGTTTCTGAAGACGGTGCCAATTCCGCCACGACCAGCTTGCTTGTATCGAGGAAGATTCCGACGCATATCCCACCAAGAGAAGTTCAGACTCCGAGCCTGGCCCAGCGGTAGCAACCGCCATGTCCTTGCCTTCTAATTCGGTATGGCGATCACCTAGAACTCTTGTGATTTCATAGGCAGTGTCAGGAAGATCACTGGCATCATGAATCTCTACTTTACCATGATCTCCGTCGATGAGAATATAGACATCCTTCTCTGCTTTGCCTTGAATCTCCGCTGCGTCAAATCCCGAGAATTTCAGATTCGGTCCGACATATCCACCAACATTTGAATCAATCACAATTCCTGTCATCGGAGAGATGGAGGTGACTACGCTCTTCCCCGCGCCTGGGTATTGTGCAGCGCCTCCCAGTGGTCCAGTTGCGATGCATATCTCATTTTCAGGGTCATCCCATTTGACAATCCTGTCTTTCGGAAGACCGTTCCACATCAGCCATAAATCAAAACCCTTCCCACCCGTGAAGGTTTCTTTCATCTTTTCATCAACTGGTTTGATCTTGATTGTGTTGTCTGAGAGGTTGACATACAATGTCTGATTGGCATAGCCCTTCTCAATTTTGGGAACTTCGTATGTGAACTCTTTGAGCACTGTCATCACCTTAGAGCTAGACTATTCACGTGTGCTTCAGCACCATGTTCAAATGCCACTCGCTCGTCCATTTGAGTCTTGCTTTAGCCGACCTGCATAGTTATGCATTTGGGCATCCACCACGACATGTTTTGTTGTACATACTGATGAATATCAATGGTTCATCTCATAACTCAGGTTAAATGTTGATACACCATGCATATCTAAATTACTCGCTATCCTAATGGATTACTCCCGAATTATTGTAAGCCTTGGCGATTCTTGATAAATAGCTAACGATTTTTAGAACTGGAAATATGAGAGAATTTTTACTATGAAGCTTAAGAGATGAAGATTCGATAGAATTTAGGAGTATAAACACGCAAACATGAGTGGCCGCGCCTCCTTCTGTTTCGGAGGCAAATAATTGCAGATAAGTAGTAGATACAAACAAAGACTACTAGTCATAATTGGAATTATTTTCTGTATCGTACTTTCGCAAACAACTACTTATCCAAATACCGACCTTTCAATCCAAATATCTACTCCAAGAAAAACGTATACACACGCGCTTACACCTCATATCCCAATTGTGATATCGCATGATGATGATTTTGAAAGTTTAGGCTTTGAGGGAAATGGGACAGAAGTTTCACCCTACTTGATTGAAGACCTATCAATATCCATTGATGGATCTTCTGAAACTATATGTATCAAGATTGTTTCTACATCCTCATATTTCATTATTCGAAACTGCGAACTATCTTCGAGTGATCCGCAATCAGGGACTGGAATTTATCTTGAGAAAGTAGTCAATGGCCGTGTTGAAAATTGTAGCTTCAATACTCTAGTTTTGGGAATATGGGCTCTTAAATCTCAAGAGTGTGTCCTGTTGAATAGTACAATCAATAATCTAAGCACTGGCATATACATTACTCAATCATCATGGTTTTCAGTAGTGAGTAATGAAATCTCAGGGTGCAAATATGGATTACATCTTTACAAAATGGATTATTCAAGTTTAGTTGGAAATATCATCAATGATTGTGATTA
>JBHLPA010000113.1:0-7603 GCA_048939935.1 Promethearchaeota archaeon
ACTCTTAGAATACTTGTGAACCAGTTTAACGTTTCAAAACCATCAGTAATTCTACTATTTGCACCTGGATCAAAATCACAGGTCATCCTTATGGTCAATGGTTTGCCAAAAGAGAGCACGGATTACATTTCAAAAATCATAGGTCAACTTGGTGGCAAAGGAGGGGGTAAAGGTGATGTATTCACAGGGGGTTTTCTGGATATAGTAAAACCTCAGGAACTTTACAATGCGTTAGTTGTTGCAGTCCGAAAGGAGATATCTTGATCAGTTTCAAAATTCTTAGTAAAATCCTTAAGATGTAATAATTCTGGAGGTGCTATGCGAAGATGGATGAGCTGGGCTTTTCTAATAAGTTGCGTTGTCATCCATGTCATGTTCATTTCGTCGCTTTTTACAGGTTCTCTAAACTCTTTCTTCTATGACACAAAATTCATTGTAGGCCAAGGTGCGGACTTCTTCTCGTATTATCAAGCTGGACACAATGTTCTCAATGGCCTTAGTCCTTATGCGATTCCAGAGTCCTTGAGTGTTCCCTATTTGTACCCTTTTCGATATCTCGCATATTTTGCGTATACGTTTGGAGTAATGGTGAACCTAGCACAACCAATCCCTGCGTATTGGATTTGGATTGGAATCTTGATTTGCTCTATATGGCTTGCTGTTATACGTACTCGATATGTTGCCAAAGCTCTGCGTAGACCACAGTGGGAAGGAAATCTAGCGATGGGGATGTGGTTTGCTTTCTCACCAATATACATCGAACTCTATGTAGGACAGGTAACACTCATCGCAGGTATTCTGACGTTTTTCGCCTTGACCACATCTTCGTTTGTTGACGGATTAAAATCTAGATGGGGGACTCTAACAGCCGCCTGGACAACCGGATCACTTACCAAACTAATACCATATTTCATTGCACCTGTGCTCATAGGTGCAGGAAAGGTCAGGACTGTTTTAGTGGCAATCTTTGTGACCATACTAGCGATTCTTGCTGTACCAGCAGGTTTTGAGTCTCTTCAATACTTTCTAAACTTCAACACAGCTCGTACCTTCTATATCAATCCGTATCCGGGGAGTCACTCCCTGAAAATGCTGCTTCTCTATCTTTTAGGACAGCCGACCTCAGATTTCACAGGCATCACAGTTATCCTCATGGTGATCTTTCTCGCGCTATCATTAAGTACCACACTATACTCGCGCGATGTCTGGTCATGCGCGGGACTGTTTTCTTTGACTTATTTCTTTATCATGACTGATGTGTGGGAACATCACTATACCTTCCTACTACCATTTCTGGTCCTTGCTTGGATTCGTGGTGGACCTGAGGATAAAGCACGATGGATTCCGTTCACACTAGTGCTGTTGATGAGTTTACCAGTAATGCCAATGATTGAATTCCTCGGAGGTTATGGTCCTGGACTCAACCCAATCAATTGGGATCTAGCATGGAAAATCGTCTACCACAGCTCGAAAGTCATACCTTCCATCATTTTCTTTGTTTGGCTACTGATCACCGCATCTCGTTCACCTCGAGCGGATAGTTTCGTAGAGATGGTCTCAGATATCTTTCAGATTTCATGGGCTGGATTGGTTGCTCATAGCGCACCGAAAATTGAAGGGGGAATTATAGTCAAACAAGGAGTGGAGAAAAAAGACGACAGCAATTAACACTCTTGATTTGTTGAGTAAAATGATCATTCAATATGAAGTGTTTTCCCAGTAAATCTGATACACGGACATTGTCGGTCGACCACCTCCGACATGAACGTCCGGAGGAATAGTTACTGAGTAGACCATCTCATATGCATTATATGGTAGATACCAAGTCCAATAGGTGAAAAGCTCATTGAAGTAGACGAAGTAATTACACCCTTGGGCTCGTAAGTACTGTAACGTTTGTTGCGCAGTCATATTCCCGTGGATAATATCAGGGCTAACAAGACCAGCCAAGTCAATCATCGACCTGTTTGATATGAATCTGATAGCACCAGCATCATGTGTGGCAAAAATAGCATCCTCAGGTGTGTTCTCAGCCATCCAATGCCCAATATTGACATGAAGATCGTTCACTGTCTTTACAGCTTTTCCATAGTAGGTAGCTTGGTGCACGTAAGGAATGAGAAGGGGAACAATGAGAACTAGAAAGGTGATAATAATGGCAAGGAGTTTCGTCTCATCGTAGTCACTTAGCCTGAAGATTCCTATGAGAATAATCTCCATAATCCAAGCAATGACGATGACAGAAACCAGAAAGAATAGGTCGAAAATAGGAACAAGGTAGCGGTTATTGTTAATCAACGAAGCATATGGAGCAGTCAATCGGTAAAGTACAGTCAACAACACTGGCAAAATCCAAGGGAAAGGTCTTCCCTTTACAAATAGGATGATTCCGAAGAAGACACCCATTAGAATAAAGGGCATCTCTCTGACGAATATTGTCCACCAGAAATTCCAAGCGGCTATCTCATAATCAGTTGGAACATGGACCTTGGCATAGAATGTATCAGGCAATGGCAGTCCTGTAACAGAAAGACAGTGAAGTATCCAAGGTAGTGCAACCAGCAATGCGAGACCTGCTGAAGCGAACAATATACCAACTCGCTTTAGGTCAGTCTTTTTCTTGTATGTCAAAATTACAAATCTGACAGGTACAGCTATCGCCAGAATTATTCCCTCGGGTCGTGAAAGATAGGCTATCCCAACAAGTACACCAAGTACAATGTCATACTTAATCTCATCCTTATCTAAGACTATGATGGAAATGAGTAGGACAAAGACAAACAGGGGAGTTTCCATCCCAGAGAGCATTAACCAGGTGTTACGTGGTACTACTACAAATCCAAGGATACCAAGAATACCCCATGAGCTGCTTTGTGTGTACTCTCGGATAATCAAGCCTACTAGGAAAGTTGACCCTGTGTAGAAGATTATTGAAATTATGTATACACCAGAGGCGAGAGCAACAGGATCTGATGTGAAGAAGAATAATACAGATAGTATGACAGACCATAGAGGACTGGTTGATCCAGTGCTGGGGTAGCCGGGAGAGTACTCCCAAGGATTGCCTTCGTAGATTGTACGGGCAAATTGAAGATGAATCCAAGAATCATCTAGTGTGAAGCCAGGATTTGTGTAAGACAGCATCGTTGCGAGATAGTATCCACATGACAAACAAGTAGCAACAACTGCTGCTACAAAAAGAAGCGTTACCTCACGATGAACCTTGAACCAATGACGTATTTTGTATACCTCGGATATCACTCCAATTTCCGAGTTTTTTGCAGAGGTTTGGTTCAATGCTCCCACCTTGTTTTACGTCGCCTAACAGATAAGGACTATATGTGTTTCGAGAAGTAGTTACTTTCGGTTATCTCCCTCACCTCTTTTCTTGTACATCAAAAAGGAATGAAATAATGCAGAATCGACTTAGCAAAGCCACGCTCTGTACATGTTGGGTCTAGAATAAATAAGGGGTACGGCAATGGCACTCGGTCAAGCTCGAACGACTCAGATGCAACTCAGTCAAGTCGTATCAAGTCGTCAGCTCACAGCATTTAGTCCACCCGGCATATCTGTGGAGGCTACAAAATATCCAATTTTGAAGGCAGGTATTTTGGCTTCAACAGAACCTTCTGAGTATCTCTCCATCTTCGATCATCCTGAGTCATGGATGGGACTTGATAGGGAGGCTATCAAGTCCATGAGGCGCCAGTTGTACAGGTTCACTGTTCCCATTAATGCACGTACATTGGAGCCATCCAGATTTGTTGAAGCACTGCAGACAATCGCCTTGTCAGTTAGTCCCGTAGCCATTGAGATTGAGACTGCCAGCCTACCCCCAAGGGGACTTTACCAACTAGGAGGACAATTGCCTGCAGGTTCTTCTGTAGAAGTCAATTCTCTTGATATAGTTTCAGACCCTGAGATCAGTAGAGTGGCTAAGAGAATAACAGAACTAGATATTCCTGCATCGGAAGCTGTTTGGAAATTACTTGATTATGATTATTCACTTGACCAAGTTGCTAGAATGATGTCGGTTGGCTTACTTGGCAGATTGGATAACAGGAGACTTGTCCCAACACGGGGAGCGTACAAAGCAATTATCGATGCATACATCAGTCGAGCTCTGATTGAACTCACCGACAAATCATCATCTTCAATATTCAGAATCGGAAGCGCAGAAACACATAATGAAAACTTCACGGTTTTAGTTCAACCAGGGGATTCGAAAGTAGATTATTTCAGAATTGAGAGAACGCAACAAGGATTCCAACGTGATGTCAGCCTCGAGGGTGTGAAGAATATAACCATAGATTCTAAGACATCTGTCTTTGCGGACCATGCCAGATTCTCTGCTTATGAAGACTTGATCAAGCATGGAGAGTCAGGTCATGTTACTATCTTCCACTATGCGCGAAACAACGGAAATAACGTTCTTGGGCCGTGGATAGTCAGAGCGGGTGTGAATGCAGCCCTTGAATCAGAACAACTCATCCTTGATACAAAAGAGAATGCGTTATTGGTCTTAGATTCTCTACTGACGCCGAGTATCAGCGTATGGACAAAAGAAGAATCTCTTCTCGATGATTTTGGCGGTGTCTTTAGGACCATTGAAACATCGTAGCCACTAAACAGATAATAGAAAAAAAGAAAGCTGAGCGTGTAGGAAAACCTACACGCTCTCTTTGGCTTCCTTACTGGAAGCGCCTTTGTACATCAAAATTAGACCTATGATAGCTAATAAGCCACCTGAAACGAGACCTCCACCTTGAAGATATGGTCCTACTCCGATGAGATCATATAGTACACCTAGTGCCAGCATAATTAGACCTGCACCTATGAGGAGCATGATCAGACCAACACCAATTCCTCCAGCTCTGAAGGACATTGAACGAGGATACTGACTCTCAATCACATATCCTGTAGCGGCTGATACTGAGGCCTTGTACTTCTTATTGCCATATCTGTACTCTAGTTCCCAGACAGGAACGTGAATCAGAAATGTTTCACCTACATCGATCTTATCATTTCTTGACTCAATCTTACTCACTTCCTGTAAGACCAAATTGGTCTGTCGGTCATGAGCTATCTGATGTGCTAATTTCTTGGCTTGGTCCTCAGTCATTGAACTATGGAGGACCTTGCCATCGAATTCTTCCGCATGAGCATGACTGAAGTATTCTTTAGCACGAGTCGGGATGGGATGATTACGAACATCTTCATCGATGTTTTTCACACCAGCGATATTGATCTCATGTCTTCTTGTGAAAGCTCCTGATTCAGGCTTCCAGAAGAAGTCAATTCGCTTGTATGCTCCTCTCCTTTGTGGCCATTCGTTGTAGAAATTAGCATCTCGTCCCATTCCTTGGTACTCAGTATGAGCATCGACCCTACTAATCCAGAACGGATACCAAATCTGCTGGTACTTGACGAATTTGGCAGCTACATTCAAGTCCTCAGGTACACCAAGTTGTTTCGAGACCCAGTCTAATAGAGTAGTCTGAGCTTCGCCTTGATCAAAGTGCACACGTATCATATAGTGATCTTTGAACTTTTGACCATCAGTTGTCTGAGCTGTTCCGCAGTACGGACAGACTAACAGGACATCACCAGGACCAGTTTCAAAATTTGCATCACAAAACGCACATTTCGCCATTCGATCACCCCTTCTTAGTGCGCTGAGTCATAATCAGCACCCTAAAGCCTCCAAAAGTCATTATGATTCCAATTATCATCGCTGCAAGACCAATGATGATTTGCATGGTGTCAGCTTCAGGAAGGGCATTGATTCCCATACCAGCTCCCATGAAGAACTCACCACCAACTCCAGCCACTATTATGCCTATCAGCCCTAACAGTGTCCACATGATTCGTTGACCACGTGTGATTGGAATCTCACCTAGAACCACCTTTCCAGTGTTTCCGTCTACGGCAGCCTTATAGAGGTCGCCTTGGAACTTATATCGGATTAGTGAGAATGGTGCTTGTAGATAGGTGGTCCCACGCACATTTGTAGTGGTCCGACAGTCAAAAAGTTCTGTGAGACCACTTGCAGCTTGTGAACGGTGTCTATCAGCAACACGACCATGAGCAGTTTTCTCAAATTCCTCTTGTCCAATCTCAGCATTTAGGAGATCGGGTTCAAGATCTTTGATCTTTTCAAAATCGTATTGTATAGTGTTTGCAAGATTAATTGTGTCAAGATAATCCTCAAGACCATAGAAGCGAGCACCCTTTCGAGCTAATAATCGCTCATCGGTATCTGTATGGAGTTCATCCTGTACGGGAACATACCCTGTCTCATAGTCAGTGTACGTTTCAGTTCTGGAGTGTCCATCAGAGTCTCGAACGGTCCGAGTTTTCTGAACCGGAACTTGGACTGTCTTGTAACCCTTGTAGTATGAGTCCGCTTTGACCTTCGCTGTCCAAATGGGCACGTAGATCAAACTGTTCTCAACCACCTTACATCCTTGGACAAGGGATTTGTTCATTCCTTTGTTCTTATCAAGGAAAGACTGGAAACCTTTCATCCGCTCATCAGCGTCTACTGCGGTCTCCATCAAGTGGTCGCCGATTGCTTTTCCTTCTATTGTGCTAGTACTTCCACAATACGTACAAGAGATTACAACGTCGTCGGGTCCGGTTTTTACATTGCCATTGCAGACCGGACACTTGAACATGTCCGCTGCTTCTGCTTCTGAACCCATTATCAAACTCTCCGGAGTCTGTATCTGAAGGCAATTTGTGGTATAGGCATTTAAGACTTCGTCACACAGCCTTTTTGCGATATCAATGGTCCAAACTATGAATTCTATCCTTTGATTTTACAGAATATCCTTGTAACAATCAGCCTCGTAATAGTTGTACTCATCCTTTGAATGATTTGTATACCATACTTGTGCAAAGAAGGGATTCTTCTTAGCAAGGTCGTCATAATTCCACGGAGGAGGAGCACAATCGGGACACCAATGCCCAGTCTTCAAGACAAGATAAGGAGAAGCATTGAATTCGTGACCGTATGCACATTTCCACACAAGCTTAGAATACATATCAGCATTCCAGCTAGAGGACAGTAGAGTTCCACCTCTGAGCGTTGCAGCACCTCTAAGATCTTTGATATCCAAACTGTCTTTGGTTTCGTCATATCCATGTTCTAATCGCTTCCATTCAGACCTGAGAGTTGATTCATCAAACTCATTCCAATCACCAATCGATTCGTAGGCTTCCATTGAGCCATAGAATGCGTTTATTCGTGGTATGTTCTTATTCTTATACCAGCAACGGGAACCATTTTTACTGTCTACCATCTCTTCAAGTTGTTTACGTATTGCCCTCTTGACATACCATCTGAAACCGGGAACTTTCAGAAAAGTTCTAGCAATTTTCAATTCAATCGGGACATTCTCCAATACCTGTTTGTAATAGGTTTCCAAGGTGAGCCTCGTGTCTTCCGTCAGCAAATGGCAGAATCCCAGCACGTAGTGTACGGCCGAGGGTTCCCGGAGAGCCCGGTAGGCATCGCTCTGCATCTGGAGGAGACCCGGCAGGGCCTGGGTGAAGATCCCCGCGGCTGCGTTCAGTGATGTCCGTGGGGTCACCGATA
>JBHLPA010000114.1:0-7600 GCA_048939935.1 Promethearchaeota archaeon
TTCTTGAATGCAGTTTCACTCGGAGGCGTTGAAAGCTTGGCTAGTATTCCTGCTCTTACCACCCACTATGGTCTTGACGAATCTGCACTGAATGAGATGGGAATCTCAACCTCTACTGTTCGTCTATCCGTTGGAATTGAAGACTGCAATGACTTATTGAACGACCTGATGGCTGGGCTCGATGTGATAGGTTGATAATATCCTGGCAATATGGCCATTTGTTAAGGTTTACATTTGTCATGTAAACAGCCTTGAACATCCCAATGCATCAAACATCAATTATTTACATACTCTAACAATAGTTGCCAATAGAATCAAGCTAGACGGCTTCTAGCTTTGATTTTCATCCGGACATTTGTCTCAGACCGGTTATATTCAGAATTTGATATGTTTCTCTTGATTGGGAATGACAGTAAATCAAGAATCAGCGTATGCTACCTTCAACCATGAGCGGACAGAGTGTGGTAGATGCTCATGCATCATTCTGTACACCAGTGAACAATGTGTTCTCTGTGACGCCGCTCTAGAGATCATGTATAGCGTCATTTCTGACTTTGGCCTACCTCCTTCTATCATTCGTGAAGTCGATGTGGCAAACGGTGATGATGTTTTTGGATTCCCTGCTCCTGTTGGTCTTCCTGCCATAAGGATCTGTGAGGAGTTCATTAGCGGTCTCCCTGATATGGATGAAGCTAGAGGCGCAGTCATGCATGCAGTTCTAAAAGGTTGTTTCTCGGAAAGCAATTGTACTTGAGTTTGATAATGGGAGGTTTCTCCCGTAGGGTCGCTGCGGGTGAATTGAAGCTGACTATCTGAGCTGCAACCGTGCCATTATTTGCACAATCTCTACATCACGGCGAAGCTCTCTTATCTTCTCTGCGTTTACGTGATAGAGAGGTTTCCTCATATCCAAGAGGTTTGGTGTCCTCTTACAGAACTTCCCACGCAACAGTGTCTTGAGTGCTAAGGTTACTGTTCTCATCGCAAGACCAGACGACTTGGCTAAGTCCTGAGGACACATGGGACCTTCCTCGTCCAACTTATGAAGCACTATTAGTGTGCTCTTTGTCAGATTTACTGGTACGCTCATTCTAACCACACTTTCAACGGGATGGGTTGCTGGCCAGTCTGATATACTCACTTGCCAGAACCAATGATTATAGATATTTGTGGCAATAATCGCTTATATATATTGCCAATAACGTAATATAGTATTGCTCAGAAACCAAGTTTAATTGTGCAATAAATACTTCAAATCTGATAGGTGAGTTCCGACGTCACGAATAGACCCAAAGGACATCAAAATTATTGGGGCCATAGAGAGAGTGGGTCCAAAAGCTTCGACGGAGGAAGTCCAAGAAATAACTGGTATTCCCTCAAGAACAGTCCGATATAGATTGAAACGATTGCGTGAAACTGGTGTGCTGGGTCCTACACGTGTTCTTGCCATCGAACGTAAGATGGGGCTTGGTGAAAACATATTCTTGGTGAACACGACACCTTTTGGAGAAACAGTCATTCCTGACATCTTCCATGCTATTGATACCATCTATCACAACAGCCCAACATATGGGAAATTCAATGGATACCTCGTGCATTCTCTCTATTCCCTTTCTTCGCCGCGGATTACTCGCCGAATCCTCGAGAGGATTCAAGAGATGGATCTCATAACTGATTTCTTCATCTTTGATATTACCGACTTCGATGCAAAACGGGCAAATTACCAACACTTCAATCCAACACTAGGTTGGAATTGGGACTGGGACCAATGGAGGGAGGAGATTCCTCAGACTATCACCTTGAGGAAGAAATTCAAACTCCCATTGAATGAGGTCCAACCTATTCTTGATTTTGACACGAATGATGTGCTTATCTTAAAGCACATGTTCGATGATGGAGAGATAACACAGAAGAAGTTGGCTGAGATTCTTTCAATGTCGGAGGCTCAAGTGAATAAGAGAATTAAAAGACTGGAGTCAGAGGGAATAATCAAAGGATACCGGTCTTCATTATCTGCAACTGACGATGAACTCAATACTGTTTGCTTTATTGAATTGCAAAAACCTAATGATCGAATACTGTCTGTGTTTTATCAACTACCTTTCAGTGCCACTATTTCAATGGAATCTCGGACCAGATTTGCTATTCAGACAGCTCTCAGTGCACAAAATCTGCGAGGTTTTCTGAAAGGATTGGATGTTCTCCGTTCATACCTTGCATCTTGTTTTGTGCAAACTATCCATGATCCCAAAATGAGCATGGATTCTCATCCCTATGACCTTTATAATAGGAAGGAAAATAGATGGGAAACTCCTGGTAGTGAATACCTTCAGGATATCGAGAATGTCTTAAGGAGTAAGAAATAGTTGTTCATACAATATCAAGAAGAATTGCGTTCCCTTTCCGTCCAACTTCCTTTAACACATTCATCTTTCGTAAACAGTATGTCAATCTTTGACCAAGTCTTCGTGATATACCAAGGGTTTCAATGAGGTCAGAATTCCTGAACGGTTTCTCAAGTGAGTCTGGAATGAAGTGTAAGAAGTCCGATGGGTTCTCATATAGACGTTGATCGATGACATCGATTAGTTTTCTATCGATAATACTCCATCCCCGTCTTCGCCAACTCCCTTTCCCATCCTGCTGTCTTACTTCCTCTTCCTCTATCAATAACACATCAAGTGAGAAATTAGAGTGAGCAACCAATTTTGGAATCCGCACCAACTCATCAAAGATATCTTCAAAGCCACACTTCTTTGGAGATATTCGTCGGCTCAACTCGGTCTGTCCATCTGGTGTCTGTTTGACAATCCATTTCTTCTTAGGTAATGGATATACTAGCCTAACAGGATGGTTCTTGACAAGTGAACGGAGCTTATCTCTAATAGCTGTAAAATTACGTGTCTGAATTTCTATTAGGAGGTCGTCTTTGACAACGTCTACAACAAATCCATCCACCGAAACCTCAGTATTGGTGTTTTCGTCTTTGTAGAGGTCTTTCAAACTTGCATGTAGAGACCGTTCCTGCAAAGTTCCTATAATCGGTCCCTTTGACATGAAATTCACCTTATTGTATCAGAGGTGGCGTGTCCATATAGATGCGTCACCATGAGGATACAATGATGGGATAACAGATGTCTCTTTGAATCTATTTACAGAGTAGAACTTGCGCGCGATTTCATTCCCTTTCTCCATAAAAACTAGAATCACTCTCAAATTATATCCCTGTTCAGAGTAGAACTTTGAGGCCTTCTCAATCATGAGGTTAACAAGATTGGTGGCGATACCCTGGCGTTTGAAATTCTCCTTCACTCCCAATCCAATCATCTCAACAACACCATCGTCAAGACCACCTCGTGGTTCCCAACTTACTGTTCCACATAATTCGTTGTCTTTGAAAGCTAGGATTGTCTTGTATTTTAGAATTAAATCCTCCGCGAATTTACGAACAGGTTCGGGATGATTCTCTATCTCTTCCTGATACATCTGCTCGAGTATGAGAGCATCATCAGATGTTGCAAACCTGAACTCTGTCATGACACCAAGGTGTCCGTTACTGATGTCATTTGTACCTATCGTCTATTCAATGATTACTACTGCGTCAACAAAGAGCTCGTACTCTTCATCCTCGACGATGTTAAAGATGAGAACCTTTTCAACCTCAAACTTACCACGTATTTCAAGAAGCTTTGCTTCCGTTAGCAGTTTTACGTTAGACTCCTCAAGACGCTTTTCCAGTTCAGGTGTAGTCATGAGGGTCTTGTCAGGCGTGAGAAGAATTACTCTCTCTGTCTGTTCAGTCAATTTAATTGCCAATTCAACTGACTCATCTCCAGAATGGAGGATCAAAGTACGTAAGTCCTTGAAATCAGCAGGATTCTTAACTTCAAGCCAGACGCCATGATTGAGAAACTCTTCTTGACCGACTACACAACCTGGTTCTGGTATAGATGTCATCTCAACTTCATCGACATCTTCTCCTCTTCGACGTCTGTAGTTTGTTATTGCTTCATGAAGAGCGTCTGCAGCTAAATTTGAACAGTGCATCTTGATTGGTGGTAGTCCATCAAGCTCTTCAGCAACATCCTGTCTGGTAAGCTTCATTGCTTCATCAAGACTCATACCCTTGACCATCTCGGTTGTCATACTTGTCGTAGCAATTGCTGACCCGCATCCAAAGGTTCTGAATTTGGCATCAGTGATTTTTTCACCGTCTATTCTGATATAGACCTCCATGATATCTCCGCAAGTTGGATTTCCAACTTTTCCAACAGCAACGTCATCTCCTTCTAAAGTGCCTACGTTGCGTGGGTTTCGAAAATGATCTAATACTTTTTCACTATACTTTGTTGATTTCATCTTTTACACACATCTTTGGGTTTGTAAATTGGAGACATTTCTCGAAGTCGTGAAACCACACCTGGTACTGCTTTAATTGCTTTATCAATGTCTTCATCTGTGTTGAATCTTCCAGTTGTAAATTGCAAGGAACCATGAGCTTCTTCGTGTAGTAATCCAGTGGCTATCAATGTATGAGATGGCTCTAATGTCTTGGATGTACAAGCTGATCCTGTAGATACAGAAATTCCCAAATCTTTGAAAGAGAGAAGGATGGATTCTCCTTCGATTCCATCAAAGCGGAAATGAGCATTAGAGGCAAGTCTATCTGTTGGATGTCCATTCAGATGACTGTCAGGTACTTCTTCCAAGACCTGTTTAATCATCTTGTCACGGTACCCTCTGAATCGTTTAACTTCCGATTTCATTTCCTTTTTCATTATCTCCGCAGCAAGCTTCATTCCAACGATTCCTGGCATGTTTTCGCTTCCAGAACGAAGACCTCTCTCTTGGCCACCACCAATGATGAGAGGATTGACTCTGTACTTTTTTTGCATATATAGAACTCCAACACCTCGCGGTCCATACAAGTCATTTGAGGAGAGTGCCATAAGATTGATGTTGTCTTTTCTTACATCAATCGGAACAAGTCCTTCAGCTGCAACGGCATCAGTATGAAACGCTATTCCTTTTTCAGCTGCTAATTTTCCAATCTCATTTATGGGCTGGATGGTTCCAATCTCGTTACTTGCCATTCCTATGGAGATAAGAATGGTCTTGTCAGTGATACGACGTTCAAGCTTTTGTAGACTTACCTTTCCATACTGATCAACGGGTACTCTTGAGAACTCAAATCCCTCTCTCTCTAGGTACTTCGCAATATTTCGAATTGATATGTGTTCTACCTCAGAGATTATAATATGATTCCCCTTTCGCTTGTTCTTAAGGGCATAACCAATGATACCCATGTTGATTGATTCAGTAGCTCCTGATGTGAAGATGATTTCATCCTCATCTGCATTGATGAATTTCGCTATAGTCTTTCGACTATCTTCCAATGCCTCCGTTGCTTCGTCACCAACATGATGTAATGATGATGGGTTTCCAAAGATTTCATGGTGATATCTATTCATTTCATCTATGATTCTAGTATCAACTGGTTTTGCACTCTGATAGTCGAGATATACTTCTTTCATTATTCATCATCCTTAATCTAGACCTGTTGGGTAGATTCCTTTCGATTTTTCATATTTGCCTGTTTCAGAACCACTGAGTAGCATCTGCTTCTAGCACCAAGTCGTTGAGTGTTGCGGCTCCTACAATCTTACAATGCGGATCAAGGTCAACCTTATCCCACCCCAACATCTGCTTTGATGCTTCACAAACATAGATGGGAATTCCCATCTCTGCAGTCTTATCTATCATCTCTTGAAGACTTGGAAAAGATCCAATTTTGATCTTCTCAGCAGCTCCAGGTTGCAAGACTCTTAATCCTTGTCCTAGAAAGTAAATCATTGGTTCGATATCCATAGCTTTCGCACTTTGAGCAAGGACAAAGGGTGAATATTGCCGCTCTGGATCATCACTCGTCTGGACATACAGAATTTTTGGCATTTATATTCAATCCTCCTTCTTTCTTATGAGAAACCTTTGCACACCATCTTCAAGACGCTCGAATAGTATTAGTTCGTTCTCGGTCCGTTTTGCGAATCGTTTAATATCCTCCTCAGCCGCTGGATCATCGGTTAGCATCTCGAGTATCTCCCCGGGTTTCAACTCGTCAATTGCTTCTCTTGTCTGGAACAGTGGTTGTGGACAAAACAACCCCACACAATCCAGGCTCTCGGCCGGTTTTTGTTCTGACATGTATCTCACAACTAACAATTGTTAATCCAATCTTATAAGTTTGATTATCTCACCACGCCGGTTTGGGCTCGTTTAAATCTGGGTTTGTGTAGGTTGCAAACCTAACCATTGGAAGTGAAAGTATGGCGAGGATAAGTCGAGCTGCAGTCGTTTCTAAACCGAATTCAGATTTGGTAATTGAAGAATATAAAATACCGAAACTAGAACCCGGCGCAGCGTTGATGAAGGTAGCTAGAGCTGGTGTATGTGGGACTGATGTCCACCTTTGGCACGGAAAACTTGAAGGTGTTCCTTATCCACTGATTCTTGGGCATGAGGTTGTAGGTACAATAGAATCGATAGGGCCAAAGCCTATCACGGACCTTGATGGTAACGAACTGAAGATAGGAGATCGAATCGGATTCCATGATGTCACCGAAACATGTTTTTCCTGCTATTATTGTCTTATTGCAGATGCTCCTACGAAGTGTCCAAATAGAAAAGTCTATGGAATTACCAAAGACTCCACTAAGTTTCCACGTCTGATTGGTGGGTACAGTGAATATCTGTATCTCTCTCCTGGAACTCACATCATGAAGCTACCTGATCATGTTAGTTTTGAAGGAGCAAGTGCCGCGGGATGTGCAATGCCTACTGCAGTACATACTGTTCTTCGAAGTCCCATGACTTGGGGAAAGAATGTAGCAATTCAGGGGGCTGGACCTGTTGGTCTAATGATTGCTGTTCTTACTAGTGTGAGTGGGGCAGCCACCGTGACTGTGCTGGACAAAGCAAAAAACCGTCTTGAGATCGCTAAGAAATTTGGAGTGACAGACACTTTGGATATCGGAGAAACCACTTTACAAGAGCGAAAGGAAAAGCTCCAAGAAATTGCTGGTGGGCATGGTCCAGATATTGTTTATGAGGCTACTGGAAATCCAAAGGCTATTCCTGAGGGAATCGAACTAGTACGCGACGGCGGAAGTTATACAATCTGTGGCCAATATACGGATCATGGAAACGTCGAAATCAATCCTCATTTGATGAACAAGAAGCACCTCGATATCAAGACTGTGTGGGGATCAAGAACATTGCATGTTTATCGAGGAATCAAGACGATAGCTGAAAACTATGATCGCTTTCCATTCGAAGACCTTGTGACTCATCGTTTCTCATTGGACGATGCTCAGAAGGCTCTTGAAGCACAGGAGAAACAGGTTTCACTCAAAGCGGTCATTCAACCTCATGGTGATTGAGATGAACTATGAGATTGAGAAAGCAAAGGCACAACAGGCTTGTGAGATACTTAAAGAACAGGACATCGATGCTTGGCTTGTCTGGGTACGAGAAACCTCGCAAATGGCAGACCCCGTTCTCGAGCTCGTATTAGGTGGAGACCTGACTTGGCAATCAGCTC
>JBHLPA010000115.1:0-7590 GCA_048939935.1 Promethearchaeota archaeon
AAAGCTGCATCAATAGCTGCCTGAGCAAGGTCTTCCATGTTAATCTCCTTTGGATAAAGGCTCAACTTTTCATTTCGGATATAACTGATATGGCTTGTACATTCGGTTTGCAAGATGGATATCCTCATGTTTTCTGAATAATACTCAGGTTATTCTTGGATAACTCCTCGATGTAAGTAGACTATCGGAGGTACTCAGTTGACAAAAGACTCCTCAACCGGACAATGCAGATCATGTCAGTCGGAGAGAGCAACCCACATGTGTGAAGATTGTGGTGCTGCTTTGTGCGCAGAATGTCTGGAATCAAAGTCTAGTGAGTATATTGTGTGTAATGAATGTCATTACACACTTGGTACTCCAATTCCTGGCGAAAAGTATGAGGAGTGTCCTCAGTGTGAATCCAAAAATCTTGGCAAAGGAAGAAAGACAATAGATATCTGTTCACGGTGTCACTCATCACGAGTTGTACTACTTGAAGACCGCAGAAGATCACTTGCCCTTGATATGCGCCATGCAATAATGACTATTCAATACGGACATACGAAACTTAGAGAATTCACAAACAAACTCGCATCTGTTAAGAGATTGCTTGTTTCACTTCGAATGGCCAACTTTCTCCATTATAAGTGGATTGAAGAGAAAATTGAGGGAATTCAGAATGAGCTTCCAGCCATTAAGAACAGAATTTCGAGTCAAGCTGAGATTATTGCAAAGCGAATGGCTGCGGAAACAAGGAATTTCATTGATTACACACAATGGAGTCCAAACCAGTTTCCCTTCATAGAAGGAATTACAAATAGAATCACAGAGATGGGAATATACTACAAACAGAATGTTGATGAATCACTTGAATCATTAAGAGCTACACTGAAGGACGTCAGAAGACAACTTGATGGACTTGAATACTACAAAAGTCAGTTCTCCAAGTTCTACGAACATGGTCAACTTTCTGTTGGAGAACTTCCAGTTTGTGCCCTCCCGGAAATCAAAATTTCAGGGAGTGATTTCCTAAAAAATGACAAGGCATTGGGAACTCTCTATATTACTAACAAAAGATTGGTCTTTATAGCAGAAATAGGACGAGTAAGGAGAAAGATGGAAACAATCTTTGACTTCCCGTTGATTTACTTAAAATCAATTGAGGAAGATGGGAGATTGAGAAAACGTCTTGTCTTTAAGTTAAAACAAGGTGAACTTAGAGCTAGTTGTTCGGACCAAACAAAAAAGGTCCTACCAGATTATATTGAGATTGCAAGAAAGTTTGACAAGTATATTCAAACAGACATGCAGAGAGTCAGGAAGATTGAGCAAAATGATGTGAGTACGAGCGATGTCAGACTGAAAATCGAGGGGATGGTGTATTCACTCCTCTCGACAAGCGATCGATCACAATATGATGATGAACTACCTGTGATGCGACCAGGCCCAAAGCCACAGGGAGGTGGATGGAGTCAATCTCCAACACGTTACAACCCTTATGATGGATACTATCGAAAACCCGAGTCATTCCGAGAAGAACTCGATAGAGTTATTGGACGTTATGATCAGGGACATCATTCTTCCCCCATTTACAATGCCAGTCCAAGGATGCACTCATTGAAAAGAGATGCAGCGTCTATCGAGAATGCCATTCGGGAAACAGTCCATATGCTCCGTAGTGGACAATTGGTAGCTGAGGATTTCATTAGAAGATACAGAGATCTGATGAGGGACTCGTATCACAACAGACAAGAGATAGAACGTGTCAACCGAGAAGCTCGCGATCAGCTTTGGTGAATCTCACATTCCAAGTTCCCGTTCTAAAGCCTTGATATCATCCTCAAGAGACTCTGTTTCACTAACAGGTCTAGTAGCAGCTGTTGTTTCTGCTAGTCCAGCTTCAGCATCAATTTCTTGAAAAGCTGATTCTAAGTCATCAGAAGTAACTTCCATAGTTGAATCTAGAGCTTCATCAGATATACTTGCTTCAATTTCAAACTCCTCAAGACGTCTAGCAATCTCATCCACATTAGCTACAACTTTCGATGCATCAGTACCATCCCCAAGCATTCCGAGAATCTTTGCTACCTCTTGAAGTGCTATTGAAGTCTTGGCAGATGTCTGTGCACGATTAAGGTGCGCTAAAATTTTCAAGATTTGTAACCTAGACTTGTCAACAGAAAGGGCATATCTACGAAATCGCACCATCTCAGTTGCGTATGTCCGATATGCATCCATCTGCCCTGCTTTCCTAGCACGCACAGCTCGTGCTTTGGTATCTCTTTCTTCCTTCTCCAATTTGTTCCTTTGGCGCGCTAGTTGTTTTGACAAAATCCTGAGGCGACTCGAAATCTCACCAATGTCTGGTTTCTTTCTACCCCAAGAGAATGCCTTTCTAAATGGACTCAAGAATCTCACCTTAAACTCGGAGCATATGTTCAGGTCACCCTTTGGGAAGTTAACGTTTAAACCTTCGCAGTTTGCAGCATGTTTTATGTTTTCAGAGACTCACATATTGTGTATGTATGAACCGGGTGTGACAGAAATTCTTAACACCATATAGTCAATGTTCTCATGAACTCACATGGCTGATCGAGTAGACAAAGGGCTAAAAACGATGCTCGCAAAAGCAATACAGTTGGACCAAAGGGGCATGAAAAAAGAGGCCTGTCAGGAGTATCTCAAAGCCAGTAAAATCCTGATTAAACTGTCAAACTCTGCATCGTTGCCTTCTATCAAGAAGCACTATTTTGACCGAGCTCAGGAATGTGTGGACAGAGTTAGGTACCTTTCGGGAATAAAGAAGAAGTCACAGGGACCAGTTGATGGTCTAGTTGTACCACCAAAGGTTGATGCAACCATAGCTGAACCTGTGCCTACTACAAAAGCAGAACCGGAGCTTGATGAGGAGGAGAAAAGACTCAGAGAGATGATATCTGACACTATAATTACCGAACGTCCTATCATCAAGATGTCAGAGGTAGCGGGGCTTGAAGATGCAAAACAGGCTATTGATGATGCGATAATTGCACCCATGAAACATCCGGAGCTGTTCATAGGAAAAGCAAGACAACCTTGGCGAGGAATATTGTTCTATGGTCCTGCTGGATGCGGAAAGACTTTGGTTGCTAAGGCAGTAGCAGCTGAGGTCAATGCAACATTCTTCAATGTTTCAGCTGCGAACATAGTTAGCAAATGGTTAGGTGAGTCAGAAAGGCTTGTTATGAATCTCTTTGAGTTGGCTAGAAAGAACCAGCCTGCAATCATCTTCATTGACGAACTTGATTCAATTGGTGTTTCTAGGTCAGGTGATGATGTTGGCGGGGAAAGACGCCTGAAAACACAGTTACTCACCGAGCTCCAAGGACTTGCTAGTAGTGAAGATGAACGTGTCACTCTTATCGGAGCGACTAACCTTCCTTGGGAGCTTGATTTTGCACTGCGCTCAAGATTTGAGAAGAAGATACATGTCCCTCTACCCAATAGAGAAGCCCGAGCCAAAATATTCGAAATTCATATGGAAGACGTAGAAGTTTCGCCAACTATCGAATACGAAGAACTGGCAGACCTCACAGAAGGGTATAGTGGAAGAGACATCAGTGTGGTCTGTCGAGAGGCGGCTATGGAACCAATAAGAGATTTGCAGCGAAGTGGTAGAATGGATGACGAACAGGAGATTCTAGACATCCGACCTGTTTCAAGGGATGACTTCCTGCATGCAATTGAAAACATTCGTCCCGCAACCGCTCCAGAGGATGTCAAGAAATACATTGACTGGGCGGAGGGTTCCTAAAGATTGGGTGTCAGGGAGAGAAAGAAAGAGAAACCTAAGGCTAAAGAAGAAACCAAGCCTACAGAGGAAGAACAGGTTAAGCAAGCTCCGAAGGTGCAAGAGCCTTTAGTTGAAAAAAAGAGTCACAAACCAGAGGTTGTTGTGGAAATCAAAGAAACTCAAGAGACACTAACAATTGTCGAATCTACCAGTGAAGAAATTACAAAGAGTGTTACAGTGGAACCAGACCTTGTCATGCCCAGTTGGGGAGAGATAGAAGAAACCGAATGGATGTATAGTATACCGACAAGGAAGGAAGACAGTGATCTTTGGGCAGAAGAATGGGCGGATTATCTACTGGAATGGACTGAGCAAAAGAAAGTGCATGTTCTCTCATTGGCGACATTCATCAGCGAAC
Source organism: Promethearchaeota archaeon (assembly GCA_048939935.1). Taxonomy (GTDB): domain Archaea; phylum Asgardarchaeota; class Thorarchaeia; order Thorarchaeales; family Thorarchaeaceae; genus SMTZ1-45. The sequence continues at coordinate 4,170 of JBHLPA010000115.1, forward strand.
CACCCTTTAAAGACCTTAGAAACAAGGTCGACTCATTCAGGGCAATTGCAGAGATACTGGTTGAAAAAGAGGTCGCAGAGTGGAGAGATAAGAAGAAACGTCAATTGCGAGTCTATTGGAAACCTCTTGAGGACTGGGCGGATATTCTCTATCAGTGGTCGTTGAAGACAGGTAAACTTAGACTTGATGTGAAATCGATTGTCATCCAAGAGGCAAATGAGGATTTTGCAAGTCTTCCTGAGAAGGATATTCACATCGTGCTAGCGCTCATGGTGAAGAAGGGACTTGCAGAATGGATTGATGAGAAGCAAGGTGCGATTCTTGTATTGACTTAGAATCAGTATATCCCAGTTCCTCTATGATCAGAATGATCACGTGCCCTTAACCCCGGGAAGTAGTAACGACCTCCAGTGGAGAATCTGATGTCAGCGACAGCCATACCAGCCTCAACCAAGCTTGACAACACCTGACGTGCATGATCTTCAGACCACTTTAGTTGCATGATGACCTCTTCTACTGACACATACCCCTTAGATGCAGCCAAGTTAATCACATCTGCCTGGTCTCTACGTAGTTCAAGCGGTCTGAGTTCAACAACCTTCACACCACCCCTCAATGTACGTATTCCTGGAATCAGCCCATTATCAGCAACACGGTTGACCGCCTCAATGACATCATTGTAAGTCACGGATTCAAATTCAGGTAAGCGCCGTACTACCTCCACAATCAGTTCAGCAAGACCCATGAGTCCTTTTGATGAATTCTCAGTTGCTACATCAAGAATTGCGAGCCCAATGTAATCATAGAACTGGTCCATGGTCATTCCCTGAGGAGTCGGTCGTGGAGCATGACGTCGAAGTTGTAGCAGAGATGCAGCCTCTGGAAAGACTTCAATAATTCGCTCGCCAGATACAAAGTTACCAATATCAAGACCCAATCTTCGCATATTCTCAATCTGTGAGCGAACCTCCTGTAGCAAAGCTTGTGACTCACGTTGATATGAACGGATATCCACTGCGCCTAGATCATATAGCTTCTTCAACTGGTCAAGAGTAGCTATTGATGCATAAAGTTCTGAATGAATGCGTTCTTGCATTGGATAATATCCCTTCGTTAATATGACCTTCACTAGGCTTGTGAGAGTCCTAGAACGAGACGGGCTTTAAGAGAGAGTATTATCCATTGTGATAATAAGGACTGTTTGAAAGAATTTTATGGTGTTAATCTATCTCGGTCCCGAGGTAATAGAGTCGCTTCTCTGATGTTCTCAATATTAAGGAGTTGCATGGTCATTCTCTCAACTCCAAGACCTAAGCCACCATGAGGCGGTGCTCCATACTTGAATGGATCAAGATAAAATGCGAAGTCATCGGGATTGAAGCCCTTTGCTTTGAATCGTTCCACAAGCAGGTCATAGAGATGAATACGTTGGCCACCAGTTGTAATCTCCATTCCCTTGTAGGTAAGATCAAAACTCTCAGTCATGCCTTCGTCAGTCATGCTAGGCATTGTGTAAGCTGGGCGAAGTTCTAATGGATAATGTGTGATGAATACCATATCAGTCCCATATTTCTCTGGAAAAATTTCTCCAAGAATTCGTTCACACTCAGGGTCGAGATCATCAGTGATTGTGAGATCCTTACCTACCTCATTGACAAGATCAATCGCTTCCGCATACTTAATTCTCTTGAATGGCACTTTAGGTACAACAAGGTCAATACCAAGAAGTTCTAGATCGGCTGCAGCATGTTTCTTAGTCATCTTGAATGAATGATGAAGCATATTTTCCTCCATCTTCATGACATCCTCAACGCCGCTAATCCAAGACATTTCATAGTCAAAAGAAGTGTATTCGTTAACATGACGCCTTGTGTTGTGCTTTTCGGCTCTGAAAACAGGTGCAATTTCGTAGACTCTTCCAAATCCAGCCAAAAGCATGAGTTGTTTGTAAAACTGGGGACTTTGAGCGAGGTATGCCTTTCGCTCGAAATATTTGACTTCAAATAGGTTAGCTCCACCTTCTGTAGCTTCAGCCACGAGTTTAGGCGTATGAATCTCAACAAAATCATTGTTCTCCAGAAAAGCTCTCGCAAACCGAACTAAGTTGAACTGTACTTTGAAGATTGCATTAATGGATGGCTTTCTGAGGTCTAAAATCCTATGATTGAGTCGTGTATCAAGTTCGATATCGGTTTTGCCTTCAACCACATCTATTGGTAACCGCTCTGCAGTGTTAATGATACGTATATTCGTAGGGATTATTTCAGCTCCGGATTCAACCTGAGTGGTTGCAACAACCTTACCGGTCACAGAAACTGCAGTTTCAGGTTTCAGGAGTTCTGAGGTCTTAAAGACTTCCTCTGACACTTTTTTCTGAGGAATGGTGACTTGGACCGTACCACGTTCATCCCTTAGGATCAGGAACTTAATCCTTCCTTTGTCCCTAAGGATGTGAGTCCAACCCATCAGTACTACCTCAGTTCCAGCCAATTCAGCAGTTATCTCACTGGTGAAGTGGGTTCGAACTTCATCACCGATTGGTTCGGTGCCTGCAGTTTTATAGAAATCCATCGTCAGACCTCACTCTGAGTTGAGTCAGCTGGTAGCGGAGTCCATTATGAGGCTTTTGGAACCCATCAGATTCGAGAATTGAAGATGGCCTGGGATATTTCCCAGATACCACCTTCTAGATCACGTTTCCCGCTACATGGGGGCTTGAACCAGCTCGTAGACCCGCTCCCTCGCGTCGTTCTCATGTTCCTTCTCACGAATCAGACCTAAGGCCTTAAGTCTGCTAAGTCCATAGTTCACTGTCCTTGGAGGAAGGTACGTTTTGCTGATGAGGTCTTGTCGGGACATTCGTCGCCGGTCCCTAAGCAGCACGTAGAGAAACTTCGCAGAAGGAGGTAGAGACAAGAACGAGCGTCTGGCAAACATGATCCCACCGTAAAATTGTTGCCATTGTATCAAATTACCTCCGTATAGTTTTGATTCAGACTAACGAGGTTCATTGATAAGCCTTAGCATTAGAGAATTTATAGTGTTGAGGAGTGGATAATACATGGGTACTAGAGATCGGTTAACAATTGCCGGTTATGATGGTAGACCTTTGAAAAATAGTTTCTTCCGACAGTCAGATAACACCAATGAGTTGGGAATTGTTTTCCCTGGACTGGCATATGGTCCTCAAATGCCTCTTCTTCACTACACAATCAAGACGATGATTGAAAGCGGACTCAATGTACTTGCAGTGGACTATGATTATTCAAATAATCCAGAGTTTATGAAAGAGTCACAGGAAGTCAGATCTGACTGGTTTTTAGAGGATATAGAAGCTGCAGTGAGAGTGGCAACAACAGAAGAGAATCAAGAAGTGGTCTGCTTGACAGGAAAGTCAATGGGAACACTGGCTGTAGGACAT
>JBHLPA010000116.1:0-7589 GCA_048939935.1 Promethearchaeota archaeon
CTTTTCGTAGTTCCATTTTGCCGTCCTTATTCTTCTTGATGACGATATTGTAATAGCCATTATCATTGGGGTCAGCGTCAACACGATAATGAGCACCTCTGCTGCCTTTCCTCAGTACTGCGGCTTCGGCGACCATCCTTGCAGTTGTGACCATGTGGACAAACTCTATTGCCTGATGCCAACCAGGATTGAAACGTTTTACAGGGACATCAACTTTGATTTTGGGGACTACTTCCTTCTCAATTCGTTTTAGTTCTTTGACTGCATACTGCATCTCGTCTTCCTTTCTGAAGATTTGAACCTTAGTCCACATGAGTTCTGTGAGCTCATCACGAGCGTCAGCTGGGGAGATGCCTTCCTTTCGTTTGAGCATAGAGTCGAGTCTCACAAACTCCTCTTGGATTTCATCCCTGTCCACACCCAGATGATCGTTACCCTTGGCATACTCAGATGCGTTTTCACCAGCGAGTGCACCATACACTTGGGTGTCCGCTAGAGCATTTCCACCAAGTCTGTTTCCACCATGTACTCCACCAGTACACTCGCCAGCAGCATATAACCCGAAGATACTAGTGCCTGAGTTCTCGTCAATTCTGATGCCACCCATGAAATGATGTGCAGTTGGTGAAACCTGCATTGGCTCTTCTCGGATATCAACGCCAGCGTCCTCGAACTGTTCAATCATACTCTCCAACCTAAACTCGATTATTGAACGAGGTAGGTGCGCAATGCTAAGATAGACTCCTCCATCGGGAGAGCCCCTTCCCTCCTTGACTTCGGTCATGATCGACCTTGCCACTTGGTCACGACCAGCAAGCTCCATGACCTCTGGATAATATCGGTTCATGAAACGCTCACCCTTATTATTCAGAAGAATACCGCCCTCACCCCTTACAGCTTCAGTGACCAGACGACCTTTGGCTGAATCGGGCTTCACCATCCCTGTGGGATGGAACTGAATCATCTCCATGTCTATCATCTCACAACCAGCTTCGTAGGCCATACCATAACCATCACCGACGTCCAGTTGTGCATTACTCGTGACACTGAAGATTCTACCAGCCCCGCCTGTAGCCATGACAACAGACTTGGCACGAAATACGAGATAGTCGCCATACTTCAGATCCACAGCACATACTCCCGAGATTTTGCCATTTGTGACCAACAGTCTTGTGGCAAACACTTCGTCAAACACTCGGACAGATGATTTCCGAACTCCTTCTACCAGGGTGACCATTATCTCAGATCCTGTCCTGTCAGAGGCGTAGGCTGTTCTGCGCCAACTCTGCTTTCCAAATGGTCTCTGTGCAATCTTGCCTTCAGGGGTCCTATCAAAGACAGCACCCAAGTCCTCAAGATCAAATATTCTCTGTGGAGCATTTCGCACGAGAATCTCTGCAAGTTTCTGATTGTTTAGATAGTTACCACCGACTATTGTATCTTTGAAGTGAGTTTCGGGGTCATCATCTGGGTCTACATTACCCAGAGATACATTATAACCGCCCTCAGCCATGGCTGTGTGTGCCTTGCCGAGGAGTTCTTTGCTTAGCATGATTACGTCAAGGTTGTGTTTCGATGCCTCAATTGCAGCGCGGCAACCAGCACCACCGGCACCAACAACAAGAACGTCGCACATGATTGTCTTGTAGTCCAACTACAGTCCTCCGATGGAGAATTCTCCGTGGTTATGCCGTCGGAGTTTCTAGCACTCTTTAAGACTTACTGTTCCGACGAAAAGAAATGTGGATGGCAGACATTGGTCTGCCGCTTATTGGATTCACTCTTTGATTCCGATTTTGGCATATACTTCCTTTTTGCGTTGTGCAACTCTCTTGTCCATCTCTTCATGTATGCTGTTCCCGTGCGAGTCCATGGTGACAAGGAGAGGACCGAAATCCTCAGCAGTGATTACCCATAGTGCCTCAGGCATGCCTAGGTCGCTCCATTCGTAGGCTCTAACTTCCTTCAAACCTTTAGCGGCTAATGCACCACATCCACCAGTGTAGCTACAATAGACTGCGCCAACCTCCTTCAGGGCATCAAGGGTCTTCTTTCCCATTCCACCCTTTCCAACGAGAATTCGCGCCTTGTATTTGCGAAGGAACTCATCCTCAAAGAGCTCCATCCTGATACTGGTTGTAGGTCCAGCTGACACAATCTTCCACTTCCCATCCTTTTGCCATGCTACAGGACCAACATGGTAAATGACACTACCCTCAAAGTCAACAGGTGGTTTCTCACCCTTCTCAAACATGTGAAGTGCTCGTTCATGTGCTTCGTCACGTGCAGTGTAGACATGCTCACCAGAAATGTAGACCACATCTCCTACCTTGAGCTTTCTGGCATCCTCCTCTGAGATTGGAGTTGTCATGTGATATTCTGTCATCTTAGTTTCCCTCCACTGGATGTGTCAAGTATGTGACCTTCAAATCCTTCGAGACTACTGCTGTACTTCGTCGTGAAGCCCAACATTGAACAGCAACACCAACTGGTAGACTTGCAGGATGACGCATAGCATAATCAACCTTCACACCAAGGACTGTTGTCTTACCACCAAGGCCCATAGGACCTATTCCTGTCGAGTTAAGTGCGTCCATGAGTTCTTCCTCAATTTTTGCAACTTCAGGCTCAGGATGTTTATCGTCAAGTGGCCTCATTAACTGCTGTTTAGCAATCTTCATGGCTATATCTGCGCCACCACCAATACCTACACCGATGATATTGGGTGAACAGGCTTTGCCCATATAAGATAGGGCGTTGTCAACAACAAGTTTCTTCACACCAGTGAGACCCACGCCAGGCTTGAGCATCCCTACAATACTGGCATTCTCACTACCACCACCTTTTGGAAAAGCAGTGATCTCAACTGAGTCACCATCGACTATCTCCCAGTTTATCCATGGAATCTTCACTCCTGTGTTGTCACCAGAGTTCCCTCCGACGATGGGATTGACTGCATTTGGTCTGATGGGGACCTCTTTCGTTGCCTTTCGACATGCTTGAGTGAGAGCCTTCTTGATTTCCCCCATGTAGGGGAATTTAGCTCCAACTTTGACATAAAAAATCATGATTCCTGTGTCTTGACACATTGGAACACCAGTTTCTGCAATCTCGAGATTGGTCAAAATAGCAGAGAGCTGGGTCTTTGCTGTCTCATCTGTTTCATTCTTACTAGCAGTTTCAAGTGCCGCCTTGACATCAGAAGGAAGCTCTGTGACTGCCTTCTTCAACAGACGGAACGTAGTATCATGAATTACTTGATACGGATCTTCCATTCGATCAGCTTCTGAACTGTGAATATGTGAGGTACGAACGTTCGTCCACACACAAGACGCGAAAATCGATGGGTGCCTAATCTGTGTTACTATCAAGACCAAAGCGTATGACTATAAACGAGATTGGTCTGATTAGATGACAGGAGGTTAATGAGCGATGGTTCTGGATCTGTCCTTGGCGGCATATTCGTCCTTCCTCACAGTCACGTCACTCCTTGTGGTCTATTCAGTCCTAGATATCCGTCAGAGAAGGGTGCCTAACGAGTACATCATGATTGGGGGTCTTGTAGGGAGTGTTGTCATTCTACTAACAGGACATCTTCTTGCCAACTTGGTTCTGCATGCAACTGCCCTAGTGATAGTCTTTGCAATGGGATACACACTCTTCAGGATGCGTTCAATTGGTGGGGCGGATGTCAAAAGTCTGCTACTTGTTGCCTTAATCAGTCCAGGGATTGAACTTAGAGCTGTAAATGCCCCAATTATTGAAGCAGTTGTGGGGATGGCTGTAGAGTTCTTTGTTATGCTTTTGGGGGGATATCTCTATTGGAGGGTCAGCATACATGATGAAAAGACAACTCCCCCATTGATACCGTTCTTATTACTTGGTTATCTGACAGTCCAACTACTTGCCTTGCCTCTAGCCTTTCTTTGAACTGGACTTCTTCCTTGTTGCTACCTCGATACCTGATTTACCAATCTTGAAGGGATGTTTCTTCAGGCTATGAGGTGTTTGCTTCATTTTCCATATCAAGAGGTCTCGTTTAAGAGTGCCAGAGGATTCAGAGAGATTTAGGGTGATTAATCCCTGTGTAATAAACTGTTCAACACCAGCACGGCTTTGGGAGTCTGGTTCGATTATCTCGCTAATGAATAGAGAAGTCACTTTTAACTCTCGAAGTAGTGCACTAATCCTATGCAACTCATTTCTTACCTCTGAGGGCTCATTGAATCTGATTCCCAGACCGGAGATACAGTCAATCACGAGTCGTTTTGCTTTTGTTTCGTCAATTGCCCGGTATATCTCCTCAGCAAGTGTAGTCATATCAAAACCACGACGTAGGGCATATTTCTGCGATGTTGGTAGTCCTGCTTTACTTGAGGCTGCATCGATGATTATCAATGAGTTGTTCTGCTCTAAGTCATGTAGATTCCAACCAAATTGAGTCGCCTCTGCTCTAATCTCGTCAGGGCGCGTTTCAAGTGTGACAAGTACACCTGGTTCGTTATACTTGGTTATTCCGTTATAGAGAAACTGAAGCCCGAAGATAGTCTTTCCTGATCCAGACTGTCCGGATAGCAGGACCGTACTCCCTTCAATTATCCCACCAGCGATTAGATCGTCGAAACCAGTGATACCTGTCCTAGTACGCGTCATGAGACCTCATCTCACTCAGGGTTTCCGCTAATCTCCCAACCCTTGACCACAGCACTTACCGGGGTCATTGTCACTTTGACTACATCTGGAGACTTGCGGAGGGTTTCAGCTCTCTGTTGAAGGTCTTCTTCGTCTGCGCCCATGGTAAGAGCATGAACAACCATTGGTTCTTCATCCACAGCCACCCATAGAAATTGTTCATCTTCTGCAAGTTCTTTGGCGTAACTATGGGTCCTATCCTTGCTGATCTCGGGGAGAATGTGACCACCTATCTCTATTCTGAAGATGGCTGAGGCTGTATACCCAAGAGCCTCGGGTCGAACCAATGCACAATAACGAGTGACCACATCGTTCTCTTTCAGTCTCTTGGCTCTGAAGTGAATGGTGGTGTCTGGCTGGTCAAGGTCCTTTGCGATTTTCGTAAAGGGGGTTTTTGCATCTTTTTGTAGGATACGAATTAAGTCTCTATCTAGTTGGTCCATTTTCTAGATACCACCAGTTTCGTCAGAGGGGATTCTTGCGCTTTCAATAACTTCTCTGGCTGCGTTATTAAGGGTTGTTTGTACTATTCGCAACTTTTGAGAGTCTGATTGAGAATGATTCCATGAATCCAAATAAAACAACCGTAAAAGGTAGATGACCTTGTGATTCTCACAATACAGAGTCACAGCGTTGCCAGAATCTCAGGGGGTATAGTGAATGCGTATATCAGAGTCCACAGTACGACCCACAACATCAGATAAGATGGTAGTGAGTTTGTGATCATCTTCTGAGTCCCACCCAAGGTTTCGAGGTCAATCTCCAATAGATATCGAATAACATAGAGAGACAGGACATATACAAGAAAGCCAAAGATCACTCCGCGGGTCCCCCTGAATGCAGGTCCAGCAATACCGCAGATTAAAGCACTGATGATAGCAAAGAAGATCTTCACATAGTACTGCTGGTCATTTGGACTATCAGCCCATCGTCCAAACATACGATTGAAGAGATTCTTTAACGGAGTGAGGTCCATAGTTAATCACTGCCTGTTTGATGGCAGGTTCAATCGACGAGGTTATAATCATGTCGGTTTGAGTGAATGGTGAGAAGATATGAAGGACTCAATGAGTAACGTTGACATCAGACTCATCTTACCAGAGCTTAGTGAGGCCGCAGAAGGTGCATTCATCAAAAATGTGTATCAGTATGGAGATGTCACAGTTCTTAAAATCTATCAACCCGGTGGAGGTACATCACAACTACTCATTCATCCAGGTCACCGAATTCATCTAACAGAGTTCACTCGAAAAGCCCCTCGAAACCCACCAAAGTTCTGTTCGGTTTTGCGAAAGTACCTTCGAGACAAACGGATAAGCTCAGTGAAACAACACGATTTGGACAGAATTGTTGTCATGGAGGTTGGTGATGATGATAATACCTACAAATTAGTCGCGGAACTATTCGGCAGTGGAAATCTGCTTCTTCTTGATCCTGAGGACACAATTTTCGTAGCCCGGCGATATAGAAAGATGAAAGATCGTGACATTGTGCCTAAAGCCAAGTATGAATTTCCTCCACCAAGGGGGACAGATGTCCTCACACTAAAGACTGACTTGCTAGAAGAATTAATCTCAGACTCGAATGCAAATATTGTCAGAACTTTAGCGAGTCGGCTTAACCTTGACTCGTTGAGTTGTGAAGAGATATGTGCTTTAGCCGGGGTCTCTCCAAAAGCAATGGTCAATGAGATGGATAACCAGACCCGTTCAGACCTTCAAATGGGATTGAGATTATTCATAGAGAAACTGAAGGCGGGAGTGAATGAACCAAACATAGTTTTGGATGATGAACCAGTTGACGACGATGAACCTGAGTTTATTGCATTCTTGCCATTTCATTTCGAACTTTACAAAGACCTCCCTGTCGAAACCTTTGAAACGTTCAGTCAAGCAATCGACGAGTTCTCGGGTGTATCAGAGAGTGAGTTAGAAGACACAGCAGAACAGGATGCGTTTTCTAGGGAACAAAAAAGACTCCAGAAAATAATAGACAAACAAAATGAGAGTATAAATAGTCTAGTAGCGAAGGCAAAGGACCTCAGAACTAATGGCGAGCTAGTTTATTCTCATTTTACCATTGTGCAAGAGGTTCTAGAAACTGTCACAAAGGCAAGATCTGGGGGAATGGAATGGGACGAGATCATTGCCAAGATTGAGGAAGGACAAAAAAAGGGAATTCCTTCAGCACAGGTAATTCAACGTATCCTCCCCTCTAAAGGCCAAATTGTCGTTAAGTTGAACGGAACAGATGTGATTCTGGATATCAGACTTTCAGCGCAGGATAACGCGTCACTGGCATACGACCAAGCCAAAAAAGCTGAATCCAAAGTTGAAGGTGCAAAGAAACAGATTGCAAAGACAAAGGAGAAACTTGAGAAGCTGGAATTGAGAGCCCCAGAGCCTGAAGCTCAGAAAGTCCCTGTGAAGAAAAGGAGGAAAAGATGGTATGAGAAGTTTCGGTGGTTCATTTCATCTGAGGGCTTTCTTGTACTGGGTGGTCGTGATGTTAAAAGCAACGAAAATCTAGCAAAGCGACAGATGGGACCGAATGATGTGTTCCTACATGCCGCACTGCATGGAGCTCCTTACACTGTCATCAAGGTACCGGATGAGCCTCCGGGCAAACAAACATTAGAAGAAGCGGCTCAGTTCGCAGTCACTTTCTCAAGAGCCTGGCAGGATGGATTGTCCAATGGTGATGCGTACTGGGTAAATCCAGAACAGGTCAGCTTCAGTCCCCCATCAGGAGAGTACCTGCCCACTGGAGCAGTGATGCTGTATGGAACTAAGAACTACATCCGCAAGGTACCAGTTGAGCTCGCTGTAGGAGTCATCATTGAAGAGGAGTTTGCTGTTCCAATCTCGGGACCACCAACTGCAGTTACTAGTCAGACA
>JBHLPA010000117.1:0-7565 GCA_048939935.1 Promethearchaeota archaeon
CGATTTCCTGAAGCGACTCCCCAAAAGCAAGAAAGGAAGATACATTGATGGCTCATACATCTTTGTAGGTCTAAAACTTAGAGGGATCCCAAAGGAAACTCGTTGCATGGTAGACCTCTGGAAATGGCATGACGACATAAGTCCAGAACGTGTCGATTTTTAGAACTGTCCAGCGGGAGTCCCACAATATTAACGCGCTGTTGATTATCCAGACCTTAGTAATGGGACCTTCAGGATGTTTTCTCAAAACTCGACTGCCGAATTAGCCCCACGCCTATAACTGCAATTAATCCAGCAATTAATATTACTAATTCGGGTGGTTCTCCTAGGAAAAAGTCACCAGCCACACTGACAAAGGGAACCAGAAACAGGAAAGATGAGGTGCGTGTTGCTCCAAGAATCTCAACAGCAGTGAAATAGATCAAATAGCCTATACCAGAACTGAGGATTCCAGTGATTAGAATACCAGAAACAGAAAACACATCAAGAACTAGGATTGGAGAGAATCCCTCTAATAGCAAGCCCAGGTTGAATGCAAGAAGCAATAGTGATGATGTGACAAGTGTTACCGTTATGACCACATAGCGATCTGCACCTTCAAGATAGTGTAATGTGATTGTGTAAGCGCCCCAAGCGAAGGTGCTGACCAATGCAAGAACAATCCCAAATCCAATTCCAGGGACAATGTTGATTGAAGTCCAAAGAAAGATGAGTCCTCCTGTTAGACCTAAAATAAAACCCAGTGTCTTCATGAAACTGAGTCGTTCCTTCAGGAAGATAACACCAAAGACCAAAACTACCACAGGATTCAGGTTCACCAGAATAGATGCAGTTCCCGAAGTGATGAACTCTGTACTTGTATGTAGTCCGACGACAAAGATGGCTGAGAAAAGGGCACTGAGAAGAATGAGATTTCGATAAGGTCTAATCTCTTCTCTGATTATGTGGAGCCCCTTGCGTTGAAACACCATTATCACAATCAACGTGAGAGCACCAAGAGAGTAACGGAGAAGTGCAAATAAGACACCTGAAACCCTAATTGGCTCAAGGCCACAAAGAAATCTAGAGATAATGAAATTTAGTCCCCAAAGCATTATGATAATGACGAGTAGAAGGTAAGGTTTCTTGGATGTCACAACAGCTGGATGAATAGCCTATACTTAGCCGTAGTGGTGGGGACCTGAATTTTATCGCGGATAGGTAAGGGTCACATCATTGGACAGGGGAACAAGTTTGATGTGTGGAGACCTATCTTTTGCGGCCCTATCGATGATACTCCCACCGTACGCCTTAATCATACGAATGGGAACAGTAGAAGGAAGATGGATTTCAATTTCCTCGGGAAGAATCTCCATCCCAGTCTCAATCTGATGCTGGTTTGCCGACGAACCAATATCAATCCGAGTTTTTCCAAACCTTGTATGGATACTTTTGATATTGAGTGGTTTACTTTCTTCATACCACTCACTGGGTATCCCAGCTAAGAATACAAGGTTATCCTTGTCCTCGAGAACAAGCATGTCACTCAGGAGTAGAATGATGTCAGCAGCCGCCATGACACTTGAACCTGCACCTCCGCTTCCTCCGAAAGTACGAGGATTCACAAACTCAGGAAGGAGAAAATCCTCTGACATAAACTCGAGAGCACGCCGGAGCAGTGGTTCTGCAGCATCACGTTGACGGTCCCAGACATGAAAATGCGCAATTCTCAAAGCAAGGTGGCTTGAGAACAGCTCAACAGGTTCTGAGGTTTTCCAGAGGTTTCGTACAAGTCGTCTGTCAGAAATTTTTTTGCAGATAGTCCGGAGGAAGTCCTTGTCAAGAATATCAATCTTGAGCTGGACCACGCTTGTTAAGATATTCAATAATGCAGTATCAATGGCATTCATTTCTGGGTCAGTTGGTCTAGGCCATCTTGCACTCTGAATCTCTTCAAACAGGTCCTGCACGCGATGCTTTACGAGAGGAACTATTCCTTTTATTTTCTCAACTAAATCAGCACGGGTTAAAACAAAATAGCTCACACTTTCCTTTAGGATTGCCAAGTTCCAGAGCATCTCATTGACATCCTCTAGCATCTTAGCATTCAAGACACTATAGTGGCGTAGAGGAGTTTCCTCAGACTCAGAGGAGGTTTCATCGCCCTTATACTGTTGCCAATCTATTGCAAGAGTCGTGATTAGGTTCTCTGCCAGGATGGATAGAAACTTGATATTCTCCTGAATCGATTCCTTTTGTATTGAGTATCCCTGGAGTTGTAGAAGTCCCCAAAGAACAGGACTGAAAACTGTGGTGTCAAATGAAAGACCAGACGATTCAAAAATGCTTGTAGCCTGGTTTGTTATCTGACTTGCTACATCAATTCCGCCAGATTTAATCAGAGCATAAAGAATTCGCATTCGGTCTCTCCAATTGAGAGTTGAATCATTCTGGTTCTCTGGAAATAGAACTGATTGTGAGTGAATTGCAAGTGAAGCCGCAGCTTGAGAGAAAACACTGTTTAGCTGCTCATCTGGGAATATTGCTTCACCCCGTTTCTCAGTAAAAACATACCACTTTCCAATCGACTCGTCACGTTTGTGATTTGATAGTCTTGATTCCACATGGTCTACTGGAAAATCCTCAAGAGGAGACCCAAACAAGATTGTCTGTGTTCCTGCTGGAGAGAGAGCTACATCAAACCTTAAGATAGCAGTCCCATAACCTTCCTTTGATATAATTCTTTGATCGTGTTGGAGAGTATCTGATTGGATGAGGTCAGGTATATTTGCATCATTTGCTTCAACAAGATACACAGATGTGGGTGCAACTTCAACCTGCAATGCCAAAGTATCGTTCACATAGACATTATTTGTTTCGTAATCAAACTTCACATATTCAATTGGTTCAAATCCAAGGACAGACATTGGTCGAAGAACGACATAGAAAGTGATGGAGGTCTCTTCAAGCGCGATATTCTTTACTACTATCTCGTTGTATAGATACTCGATTTCGTCATGCTCGGTGTGGAAGACCAACCGTGTAAATTCAACAGATCTAATATCGGTCTTCCATTCGTATAGTTGATCTTCTGTTGAAACTAATTTTAATTGGGGACCATCTTTGCCAATGAGTGCGGGAAATATAATACCGTCAGATCCGAGTATCCAGACATCTATAGACCCGCAATCGGGAATAGATGTCACCAGACCTCGAGAGTCAGCGATACCGCACTTTCTTGCTCCAACACCGCCTATCAACGACCAATTGCGATACGAATTATTTGCTAGTTTGCTATCTAAAATGCCTTTCTTACCATGTCCTTTGATGGTCAAGTCTACCCATGAGGGAAGCATCCAGGACTCTGCTTCTCGATAGACCGATGCATTGAGTTGTCCTCGTATATGCTCAAGTTCATCCTCGGTGAGCATACCAGTTTCAGGAAGAGGAATATTATGATGCATCGCCACTCTTCTGAAACGTTTCAAACGAGGAAGATCACCAATGACCAAATCAACGAACCTCTTCAGGAACAATCAAGCTGCGATAGAAGGTGATTGTCCTCACCCTTTATTTGTTCTATGTGTGTGTTCTCGGTCATTTACGAAAAAACGACAGGATTATTCATGAACGAATTTTATAATGTGTGGTAAACCCTTAATAGAGTTCAACTGAAGGTTGCCTTCGTCAAATATGAATCCTAGTTGAATCTAGAGCCACCACGAAAAGAAGAGGGAATCAAAATGGCAGAAGCTCTCCTAAAACCAACTCGCCGCATAAGAAACATGGTTATGAAAGAGCTTCGGTTGATCATTAAAGACAAGGTGGCACTCCTCCTTATCTTCTTACTACCAGCAGCACTAATCGGAATGCTCTGGTATGTTACCAATTCGAGTAGCATGGGAGGAATGGATATTGGTTCAGGCATGGGGGGCGGATCCGGAGATGATGGTAATGAAACTGTCACTAGTAGTGTCAACTTGGGAGTTGTGGACTTAGATACAACGAGTGGCGCTTATGGCGAATATGATCTCTCCGAGAATCTCACAGCAACCTATGAAGAATTAGCGAATGTGACGATCTTCAACACCACTGCTAATGCGTATAGGTCGTTGTATGAACAGCAAATAGACGCCTATATTGTGATCCCTGACGGGTTTGAAGCAAATCTTACAAATAACTTTCCTACATATATTGAAGTACACTATGATGGAAATGACCTCTTGGGATCAGCGTCTATTCAAGGAATTATTCAAGCAGGTACCATCTTGTTTAGAGTGGAAAAGCTCTGGATTCGTTCAGAAGTGTTTCCAGGACTGGTAATTGAATTCACTCCAGAAGGAGGATACCTGGAGAGTGTGTTTGGAGGATTCATTGTCATTTTTTCAAGCTACCTCGGTATTGCCATGACTTCAGCCCAATCTATAGTTGGTGATGAACCTCTGCGCAGGATGTTGCTCACGCCAACAAGCAGATTAGAGGTTGTTGTAGCAAAAGTCATTGGATACGTCATAATCGGATTCTTTCAATCACTCCTTTTAGTGACGCTATGGGTACTTGCATTTGATCTCAATCTCAATACAAGTTTCTTTTCACTAGTAGTCATTATGAGCCTTAGTTCATTAACAGGTTCTTCCACAGGTTTGTTAATCTCTGCTGTTGCAAATACACGATTGCAAGCAAATCAGATGTTTCTGTTTGTTCTATTCGGTACATTGATTCTATCAGGATTCTTCCTTGATGTCGGGATATTGGATAGGATTCTTCCAATGAACCAGGGACTCAACCTTCTCATAGACACAGCCTTCAAGGGATTGAGCCTCCTAGAAGTGATGGGCAGAATCTTAACCTTATGCGGATTCTCAGTCGTAGCAATCTTGACTGCAACATTTGTGTTCTCCAGAAAACCAACTCTTGGGTAGGTGACCATCAAAATGATAGAAGAACGAAACCATGTAGAAGCGCCGGACGAGGAAAAACAAGTCTTTGTAGAAGAGGCGTATTTCTCAGGTGCCCGAATAGGTGAGGCTATTGATTGGTTAATCACAAGACAGGATCGGGAGTTGCATTGTGAGGTTGAGGGAAAGATGACCTCAACTGGAAAAGAAGTGAAATTCAAGGGTCGTATCCTGAAAGTGAAGAAGGGAGTCTTGACACGAAGAATTGCAGTATTGGTAGAGGAAGACCTCCGACGACGACCTGTGGGAGATCTTGATAAGGTGCTCACAGTCGGAGGCGAAGGCTCTGGTCAAGAGGATATCGCCGCCACACAAATCACAGTTCAGAACTTCTTGAAACGAAACATGGCTGATGACTTATACTACGATGGCCGTGATTTACAACAGGCTGTCAAGGATTTAGAGAAGATGAAGAGCCAAGAAGTAGCCTGTACAGTCTGGGGACGTAGAGGGTCAGACAGGACCATGATAATGATAAAGGGAACCATTATTGGTGCATCTACAAGACCGGCACCAATACTTCCTGAAGGAACTCTTGAGGTAAGAGTTGCTCCTGAGGAAGAGGTTGGAGACCCTAAAATCTACATGGTTGCACAGCCTCAGCTACTAATGGGGCCAAGCTACAACCCGAATCTGACCATTCTGGCCACAAAGGTGTATATTCAGCCTTTTGCATGGAAGGTTGCCCCAGAATATAGAGATGTACTAGCAGCAAGAAATCTAACCGTGACTGTGAAAAGTGGACTGAGACTAATCGAAAATGTCTCATTCTCAATACAGGAGGGTGAGATGCTTGCGATTATCGGGGAATCAGGTGCAGGAAAATCAACTACGGTGAAGGCACTAATTGGTGACATCCCAAGTACAGGTGTGGCTAGAATTGCTGGAATCGACTCGAAACAGACTCAGAAGGTCCGACACTTCTTTGGCTATTGTCCACAGGACCTCTCATACATGTATGAAACATTCACACCCCTCGAGAACATCATTGCATTTGGTAAACAATATGATATTCCAGAGTGGCAGCTCATTCAGAGAGGAAAGACACTCCTGAGGGACTTTGGGGTTCTGGAGAAAGGAAATAGTCCAACTAGAGAGCTCAGTGGAGGACAACAACGACGGGTCTCAATCGCGATAGCTCTCGCACACAAGCCCAAAGTCCTGCTTATGGATGAACCAACCTCAGGACTGGACCCTGATAACAGATATGAGCTCTGGAGCTATCTAACGTACATCAATCAAGAGTATGGGACATCAATCATAGTTATCACACATTATCCCGTTGAAGCAGAATTCTGTGATAAAGTGGCAGTCTTCATGCGAGGGAAGAGTCTTGTTGCATTTGGAAGTCCAGCGAAACTCAAACAATCAATGCCATCAAGAGGTTTTGCTGTAGGCATCGTTCTTGAGGAGGTTGATCCCAGAGCAAGGAAAACTCTGGAGAAAGTAAAGGGAGTGAAATTTGTCCTTCAGAGAGGAGAACTCCTAAAGATATTCACTGACAACCCGTTGGAAGTGGTTGCTGAAGAGTGTGTCACCGCTTTGAAGGAAGAGAGTATTCCAGTTAAGATAGTAAAGACAAAATCAGTGGCAGACATGGTGGACTACTATGTTGCCATTACTCGAGGTCTGATTCAAGGTACAATTGAGAAGTGATTCGATGGCAGGTCTAAAACGATTGATGGAGCATCTGACACAAAAGATGGTGGCATACCTTCTGGTTTGCATCATCACAGTAGGTGGATTCTCCGTCTTCACACCTGTTGTCGGAATGAGCCCCCATGTGACAGACCCGATGGACAAGATAGATGATACACTGCTAAATGAAACCGCACTTGATTCGTATCATGATGTTCTCATTAGATATGATGAGGATGTTGGTGAATTCAAAGCCAAGAATGCGGTCTTTTTTGCAGATCAGACTGCTGAGATGATTGATGCATTCGAAACGATAGGTATGCTCCATGCAAAGATGCTAGGGTCTGCAATAGTTGACCTAGCCAAAGAGGAATTCATTACCAAGATTTGGTCAAATGAGGTCACACCCATTGAACAAACGCAGACTACTGCCGTCACCGCATCAACCGCAGAGGACTACGTTCCATTGATTGATAGAATTGGAGGTCGGAACCTTTGGGACTCCGGATATAATGGCACAGGTACTGTCATCGCAGTCCTAGATACCGGAGTAGACCCACTTCAGACTGACTTTAGTGTGGCTGCTTTTGCATCCTTTGTTGAGGCGGATACATTACCTCTGGATCTTATTGGGCATGGTACATATGCAGCATCAGTAGTTGCCAGTTCCGGAAACACATCAGAGGGCTTGTATGCAGGTATCGCTCCTGGTGCAACTTTACTCTCAGCAAAGGTCACTCTTGGAGGGTTATTTGCAGCACCCAGCTGGATAGTATCAGGGATTGAATGGGCAAGTAGCAGAGGAGCAGATATTATTCTTCTACCATTTAACACGCTTGGTGCGCCAGGTGATGCTGTTTCAGAAGCAGTTGAGATTGCTGCAAACAAGGGTATCTTTGTGGTTGCAGCTGCAGGAGATGATGGACCAGATTATCTGACTGTTATGTCACCCGGAGGGAATGCTGCAGCTTTCTGTGTTGGTGCATACGA
>JBHLPA010000118.1:0-7466 GCA_048939935.1 Promethearchaeota archaeon
CAATAGACAACACTACTCGCAACAGCAAGAAAGAGAGCTGCAATAAGAGCTGTAGCAGGAGCAAACTGGGCGCTCAAGAGGAAAATGATCATCAATAATGGTGTATTGAATATCCCGCCCCCAATTCCAACCATTGAAGAGATTGTTCCGACGCCAACAGCATATAATGCAATAAAGACCGCTTCAATGATTAGTTGTTGCATTACTCGTCCTTCCGTTGGCCGCCCGGCAATCAGACCACTACTTAAGGAGTGCTATGACGGCGTCTTTCTTTGTGAAAACAAATACATACCAACCATTGTGACACAGAGACCGATAAATATCAAAACTGCTGCAATGTTCTGTCCGACTATATCAGTGATTATCGAGTTGATAATTAGACCTGCTGCTATTATGAGGATTCCGACAATAGCGACTGTTATTGCAGGCCGGGCATTGAAATTTAAAAAGTCTGGAGGTTTTTCTTCCCTATTGATAGACGGAGCGTTGGATAATTTCACCTCTCTTTTGAAAAACCGTTTTCCATCTTCTGTCAGACTTCCCTTCAGCCTACCTTCTTCTATAAGTTCCTCAATGATTTTCCTCACTTCATCAGGTGCGATTTCTAATCTGTCAGATAAAATCTGAATTGCACTGACATTTCCCTTCAATATGAGATTCATCGCATCTTCTTTCTTATCTGACATATCTCAACCACTCCTCTGGAGACCAGCATGACCTAAAGCCATATGTCTTTTCCCTTAAAGGCTTCTGTTAAGAATGAGTATTCTTACAATTTTGTAGCATAGAAGACAACCTCTCCTAAACTAGTTTCATACATAGTGGCATTAGGGAAATAGTAACTTAAAACACGGCTTACATGTTTCCCCTCTACTACTCCAAGATCCGGGAATAGTTCACGACAGGTTATTCGGATGAATTCTCCAATACTAGGTTTCTCTGATTCTTCAAAGAATGTAAACGGTGAAAGAATTCTCAATTGACCTTTTCTTACAAGAACTCTCTTGCATTCAGCAATTGCATCAGGAAGTATATCCAGACTTGGTACACCATGAAAATATATCGATGAGAAGCTTTTACTTTCAACTGGTAGTTGGTTGATGTCATCGCCTACAACTTCGTAGTTTATACCTGTCTTTTTTAAAATCAAGTCTTGCCCTACAATCGATAAGCCAGACTCATCTGATGATAATAGTAGATCTCGGATTATTTCAAGATCACGACTTTTCAGATGGGGAAATGCAGCATAGAGTATTCGCCCTTTCGCCTTCTTTTCTGGTACACTTTTAGGTAAATCATACATTTTTTGTGGTTCAGCTTTTCTGTATGCATCATAGAAATGTAAAATGGTTTCAATGCTGTCTCTAAGGTTCTCTCTGAGGCGCATCTCTGCTTGAGGTCCTAGCTCATACATTCTTCTATATGGCCCCAGGGGACCTGGTTGTAGCGCGCTTTTCACAAGGCCATCATTCTCCATCGCCTTCAATAATTTTGGAAGTCTTGTCCTTCTGGGATCCACATAGCCAGTCATCGAGTAGAGGATGTCGTAAATCGAGGATGGATTGCCATTCAACTCAAGTAGTATCTTTTTAACAAGTTCAGAGCGAGCTGGCTTCATTCGGTAGGACCTCAAGTGAAAAAGAAATAGCATTATGGACTTAATATTCAGACGTTTAACGTAATATAGCTGGATACATGCGTTGATGGCTTTCCTTATTATTTGCCTACACTGAATATTGAGAGGGCGTTCAACGATGAAGAAATGCCATGTCTGTGGCGCAACCATCAATGAGAATGAGAAACTGTCCCGTGAATACAATGAGAGATATTATTGCATCTTCTGTTTGGATGACACGGGGAAACCACCGGATCTCAATCAAGTGTATACAAGTATCAAGAGATTTTGGCTAGAACGTGATTCTGAAGATAAAGAATCAATTGAGGATAGTAGCTGAGACAAACCGATTATTCTGATATAAGTCCTGACTCTGATTTCCACTTTTTTAGTGTCGGACTTGTCCTGTAATCACGATGTCTAATAATCTCTTAAAAGCCTCTTGAATATTCTCTCCAGTTTTTGCACTTGTTTCAATGAATATCGCTGCTATCTTTAATTTCTCTTTGAAGGTTTCAGTGAACTCCACACCTTCTTGCGTAGACACGTAATTTTCATCAGGATCAGTCACTCGAAGGTCAATCTTGTTTCCAACAACGATGATTGGAGGGAGTTCTCCCAAGTATTTGTATGCCTCAACAAGCCATTTTGATGCGTTATCGAACGAGTTTCGGTCGGATATTGAATAAACAAGAATAATCGAACTACATCCCTGATAGTAATGCTTTCGAACAGTTTCGAAATTAGCTTGACCTGATAAATCCCAAATAATCAATCTCTGAGTTTTTCCCATGTGGCTAACGTATTTCTGTGCAAAGTCAACACCCAAAGTGGCAATATGACTCGTTCGAAATCCCTCCCCAAGGTACTTTCTGCGGATGCTAGTTTTTCCTACTGCGGCGTCTCCAATTAGGACTGCTTTCCACATGCCACCAGTTTCTGACTGTTTCTTCACCACGAATTGTCCCCGAATACATTGAATCATAATACCTTAGATAGGTTCCTAATAAGAGATACCACTCCTAGTTTGATTTCGAAACAGAATGTAATCCTCACCTTCTAATATTCTGCCAGTTACATTTTGATAGTGATCCAGATGGGTCCTGATGATATAGTCGAAAAAGTTGGTCTGCCTCCAGGAACGGTTGTACATACTGGTGTCGATCGAACTGATGTGATTAAAATCAATATCATGGAGTTTGCAGCCGGTCAGATGAGGGAATATATTGCTGACTCGATGGATGATTGTAGTCCTCCCTTGGATGAGAAGGTCAACAAGTGGGTTCATGTTCGGGGTGTCCATGATGTTGAAATAGTCAAGCAAATTTGTGACTATTACGCGCTCCATCCCCTGGTAGTTGAGGATATACCGAGTGTTGGTCAAAGACCGAAGTTAGAAGTGATGCCGAAGAGTATCTATATCGTATTACGGCAGTATAATTTCACACCTGAAACTTATTTGTTCAATTCCGAACAAGTCACAATTGTCTATGGCAAGAATTTCGTTCTGTCCTTTCAGGAATCATCAGAAGATCTTTTTGGTCCAATTCGAGATAGAGCAAGACTTGCTGGAAGTAGGTTACGTACTTGTGGACCTGATTATCTTGCCTATACACTCTTAGACCTTATTGTGGACCAGTATTTCGTTGTTCTTGAGAAATTCGGAGATTTAATTGAGGACATTGAAGATGAGCTTATTGCAGAAGCCTCAAGCGACATACTCAATCGAATCTACCGACTCAAAAGATCCCTCCTGTATTTCCGCAGACATATCTGGCCTTTAAGAGAAGTTGTGTTAAAGATGCAAAGACAGACAGCATTTGTCCAGGAAGAAACACAAGTGTTTCTTAGAGACCTCTATGACCATGTAATTCGTATAACGGATCATGTTGAAACCTATCGCGAGGCTATCACAGGTATGCTTGACATCTATCTATCTAGTGTCAACAACAGAATGAACGAAGTGATGAAAGTCCTAACTGTTGTTTCAGCAATCTTCATTCCTCTCACGCTGGCAGCGAGCATCTATGGTATGAACTTCAAATGGATTCCTGAGATTGATGTTTTGGGAGATGCTGGTTATCCTGTGTTTCTAATTGCAATGGCACTTCTTACCTCAATTTTGGTTGGTTACTTTAGAAAGATCAAATGGATCTAGTTCCACCTGATTCGATTACGCCCGTGTTATCTGGATCTGCAAAGTAGCAGGTGCGATTCAGTATTGAGTCAAATCGTCTTTGAAGTTTCCTCTTCATATATTGCTCCTTCTTTCAATAGCTCGAGAAATTTTTCCTTCTTATCCTCGGGTACGCAGTTGAGAATACACCCAAAGTTTGGACAGTGTGAGCACGTCCAATGTCTGATAGTGACTATGAATGATATAGCCATGACAATTTGGAAGAGGACAAACTCCCATCTATCGAGATAGTAGAAAATTGGGAAAAGAAGGAAGAAAGAAGTAAAGCCCAAAAATGTTGCTTGTGCTGCGCGACTGATATGACCTGGTTTGTACTTGAAAAGTTTAGGACTTCCCCAGTTGGCTAGGCAATAGAACCGATCCTCTCTTCCATGTTCATTGCCTGAGTGTTCATAACATGGACAATGCCTGCAGAGAACATACCACTCGAGACCTCCAGCAAAGAAGGCCATGGTGATGATGAAGTACACAACGAACATTAGCGTACCCTCATTCAATACAAATGTTCCAAGGCCAAGAAGAGACCCGATGTCAAAACTCCATCCAAAGTAACTGATACTCGATGTCACCATACCCGCAAATGCAACAAAATACGGAGCAAAACCAATTGCCGCAAACCATCGTGCATCATGCCAGTGATATCTTGCTACAACACCTTGGAAAATCTTCTGTCTGTCTTCATTCATATCAATACCAGCGAAGCGTTCATGTTTTAGCAATACACACTAGAACATTCCTGAATATAAGTCATCAACATCTCCTCTAGTTGAACATAGAAATCTCGTAAAGTCTAAAGCGATATTATACATATGATATCTGAGTTAAGATGTCGGAAGAAGAAGATATTGATAGGATTGAAAATGTCGCCCGCAAAATCTATGACGCGATATTCTCGGGTTTGGATGCTGTAGAGATTGAAGGTGAGGTCTATCAAATAAACCAGACATCACGTAGCAAAGTCCACCTTGTTCAGAGAGATGGATATACCTACATCGAGCAGAATCCGCATAAGGAATCACGCTGGGCGAAGCTTGCCCAAGAAGGTCATCAGATTATGTGGGTCATGCAAGGTAGGAGGTATCTTGCTCAAATCAAAGACGGTAAGTTCCTGAATTTGAAGAGAAAGTAGTCCTGCACTGAAAGTAAATCTTCATACCCGAATGAACGAAAGCCATGAGGTTGCCTCTGGATACTCAACGACCATCTGATTGTAGGGCGTCTGGCTCATATTTCCCTTAAGGGTCTTCAACAGACATCCCGTCAACCACTCTTTGACCTGAGTCCTAGCTCCAAGAAGTCTTCTCACTTGTTTTGGTATCTGTTCAGCTAATTGATACGTTACGAAAATTGGTCCAAAAAGATCCGTTATCAAGGTGGGTTCTTCATCAATCAACCAAGCATTCAGTGCAAACATATATGCAAGAAGGCATTCTTGATGAAATCGAAACATCGTTTTGTACATCTTATTAGGTTCACTGAATTTTTGAGCTAGAAGAAGAGAATCAATATAGAATCGTTCACAACATGAACACTTCGGATAACTCTGCCCCGTCACAGTATCTATTTCATTGCAGCTAAGGCACTGCGTCAATGACTTGGTAAAAGCTCTTTGAGTTTGTTCCTTGTAAATCTCCTTGAAAGTGTTGGTGGAAGCAAGAGCTGGATTTAGATGATTTCTAAGCAGATCAACAATAGCCATCTTTTCCTGTGTCACCTCCCCAAGATATCCTATGATTTTTGCCTCTACAAGACTCTCAGGTTCGGTTTGGTTAATCCACGACTTGAAGGCTATCTTGTACGAGTTGAATAAATACACCCTCTGTTCCAGTCTATCATCTGGGTTCGAATGAATTCCCAGTGATTCTCTAAGACCTCTCCCCTCACATCCAAGGCTCCAAGGTGTTGTTATCTTTTCATTTCCAATCTCTGCACAAAGAATGTCAAGGCTAGTTGGAAATGCATCACTATTTCTGCACCATTCAGCCATATGAATACGAACATACCGATGATTCTTGCTCAGAATATCTGAGTCTTCCTGCATGGTATTCAATGCATGAATCTCTCGATCCCATAACATCGGATCATCAGATAGCTGGACATTCCACCAAAGGTTCCAAATCCCCCCACCAAAACCTGGTGCAATCTTATTCTCATTTATGACAACTTCAAAACCCGGTCGTATATGTTGATATGATAATAAGCGCGGTAGGGTTTTTTCCATCTTAGTCACTGATTATTTCTTTGGAAATAATATATCAAAAGCTTTCTTGGCTCTATACTCCATCCGCGTGTTCTTGGGCCATCAAGATCTTTCACAAGCTCTTTTTAATTCCAAGCACCTAATTTATTATCAGAATATGTTTACTATCGCTTCTTGAGCACTCCCACATTATACCTTTCGCCGACGAAGGTCTTCTCTAAATACCATCCCGCTTTCTCTGCAAGTTCTGACATTAACTCTTTTCCACACATGAGTAGATACCACCAATCATCAACCTCGTCTTGGAATCTATTTCTGAGTTTCACCTGTCCTATCGGCTTTCCTTCAGCCCTGTTTTTTGCATGATATGCTAAATGCATCTCGTTATCAGTATCTGCAGGGTCACGTGAACCTGCTAAAACCACTGCATCCTCAGAAGTGATATCATGGAATCCATTAAGCATTCTTACGACTCCATCAGGTGTGCCCATTAATCCAAAGTTGTTTCCAAAGAGGACTACAGTTTTGAAGTCTGAACGGTCAAGTTTGATGTCATCTGCTGACATTAGGTAGACATTCTCAAAGCCACGTTTATGACAGAGTTCAACAGCAAGTGGTGAGAGATCAACTCCATAGTAGTTGATGCCTTTCTGTTGTACATAATCTCCAACTCTTGCCAAGCCACAACCAACATCCAGAAGAGGGCTTTCTATGTTTATCAAAGCCTTTTGTTCTGCTTCAGGCCACTCCTCATATGGTTTGATGTAATTGTAACCTGATGTGTGTCTGATGAATCCATCATCTCTCTCAATGATATAACTGGCATCTCTCCCTTCAATCGCGGCTAGAATTGCTTTTCCAAAAGTATCAGTCATACTTCCATTAATCCTCGCCTATACTAGAAAAAACCTTTCATCAACATCCCCCCTTAAATTGAACCAATCGACAGCATATTCATATGATTCGATAGCAGTTTAAATGCTGTGAGTAGAGTTTGTTTCTAGCTTGGCTAAATCTGTTCATTCTCATCGTGTCATGTGTGATCTGTTTGTACTTCTATGTAAAGAGTTCAATGCCAAGTTTACGGGCTGAAAAGCATGGTGAGGTGGCTTGGGATGAATGCAAAAGAGATAGAAGAATAGCAGGAATCTTCTTGTTTGCCATCGTGATAGGAATACTTCTGTGGTATTGGATTCCTGTCCCTGAACTGAATTGGGTAATCTATCCTGATCCCCTTTTTCCTTTTCTCCTAGGACTTTTGTTAGCCATCCCATTTACTGCTCTTTTAGCTTCAGCTCTAAGAGAAGCCGGTAGAGAGTCACTTGAGCCGGCTCAAGAATCAACATTATTCGGTGGGATATATAGATACATTCGCCATCCCCAACTTCTAGGTCGGTCTGTTCTTACCTTGGTTCTTACCTTGTGTTTGAATTCATTGTTTCTCCTGATTTTTA
>JBHLPA010000119.1:0-7444 GCA_048939935.1 Promethearchaeota archaeon
GACTTCGACCTGGCGTTCTCCTATGAGCGTGTTATGCCTGGTCGCTTAATTGAATTCATTGTGAACATGCCAAGAGTTGTAGGTGGGATCACTTCGAAGGCAACAGAGCGAGCAGTTGATTTGTACTCGAAGATAATTAAGGATAAGATATACACCACAAATACCCTGAGTGCTGAGTTGGCGAAAACCATCGAGAATGCGTATCGTGACGTGAATATCGCCTTTGCTAATGAGATGGCGCTAGTATCAGAGAGCTTGGGTGTTAATATCTACGAGATTATCGAACTGATAAATGCTCGACACGACAGACACATGCACATTCCAGGGGCTGGTGTCGGAGGTCACTGTCTGCCTAAAGACCCTTGGCTTTTGAGATTTGGACTCTACGAATATGGGACCTGGAAAGTGGAACCAGAAATCATCTCACTCTCCAGACGGATCAACAATCATATGCCAGTTCATATGGCAGATTTGGTTGAGAATGCACTCCAAGCAAGGGGTGTTTCAATTCAGGAGGCTACAGTTGTCATTCTTGGCATTGCTTATCTTGAAAACTCTGATGATACCAGGAACACACCAGCTGCAGTGCTTTCAGCTGCGCTTCAGGCGCGTGGTGCCACTTTACGACTACATGATCCATATGTTAAGGACTGGGAGTTCAGCCAACATGAGATCGAAACCGACATCATGAAAGCAGCGAAGAATGCAGATTGCCTTGCATTGGTCACAAAACATGAGGAGTACTACTCGGTTGATTTTAAGGCTTTAAAGAGGATTATGAGAACACCAGTTCTCGTTGATGGACGAAATGTCTATGAAACTAAGACCATCATGGACATCGGTTTTGAATATCGGAGTGTTGGGAAAAGAGGTGTCCAGAAAATCTAAACAGAAGTTCTTTTCCGACCGTTGCCCCCTGGACTAAGGTACTCTCGATATAGTCTTGCAAGGAATCCTTTCACGATAACACCAAGCATATAGAAAAGGAATTTCTTAACTTTAATTTGCGATTGTCGTTCGTCGTCTAAGTATATAGCACGTACAGGCACATCCAACACGCGAATATCATGAGTATGAAATCTCATCAACCATTCGGCTGGATAACCATAACCTTGACGAACCTTGTCCCAATCAATTAGGGGAAACACTGACCTGTGCATTGCAGTATATCCCATTTGTGAATCAAAAAGATTGTAGTATCCGGATGCAATCTTTGTTAGAATTGATAGTGTCACATTACCAAGTATTCTAAGGGTAGGCATTTCTCGCCATGCATTCCCTCGAGCGGAGCATGATGAACCATAGATGAATCGATTGCCTTTCGTATAGTCAGCGACACCTCGGTTTATTGGATCAATAAGAGTCTCAAGATCACTCCAGTCCATCTGAGCATCTCCGCCTACTACAATGAAGATGTCATGACCGTCCAGGAAAGCTTGTCTATATCCAGTAATGATTGCACCACCAACACCCTTGTTTGTTCGATGTTGAAGAAGCTGAATTCTTGCATCATTTTCTGCAAGTTTCAATACAATCTCAGATGTTTTATCTTGGCTTCCATCGTCTGTAACATAGACAGCATCCACAACTTGAGGTACACCTTCAAGTGTGACTTGGATGAGTCGCTCCTCATTGTATGCAGGAATGATTACCGCTGTCTTAAGAGAGTGATACATCCTTTAAGCCAACTCCACACCCTTAGCAAATACTCATTGTTTGTTGGGTCATCTTAATATTTCAAACTTAATAAGCTATCTCCAATTGTTGTCTACCTTTCTATGGTTTATCATGTGATATATATACAAAACCTTCAGAATCGGGCTTTGACACATTACTCACGTGTTTCTGTCATCCATTCTATAGTCTTTTTGAGTCCTGATTCTATATCAACTGTTGGCTCATACCCAAAATCTCTTTGCGCTTTTGATATATCTGCAAGGCTATGTTCAATGTCCCCTTCCCTTTTTGGCAGATATTGAAATTCAGAGGTTGAACCAGTTAGAGATTTGATGATTTCGCCTAGTCTGTTTATTGTTATCTGCTGTCCACCAGCTACATTGTAGACCTCACCGTTGGTTTTTTCACTCATTGCAGCACGTATGTTACAATCAACTACATCACGTACGAATGTGAAATCTCTTGTCTGTGTTCCATCACCAAATATGGGGAAAGGTTGGTTTGTAAATCCATTGTTTATAAAAATCGATATAACTCCAGCATAACTACCTCCACGTTGTCTTGGTCCAAAGATATTGAAATAACGGAGGGTTGTCGTATTCAAATTGTATGTTTTTGCGAACGCGATTGCCATTCTTTCAGCTGTTAGTTTTGAAACACCATAAGGAGAGATTGGCTCAGTTATCATGGACTCAATCTTAGGAAGTGTTGACGTTTCGCCATAAACGGATGAAGATGATGCTACAACAACCTTCTCCATATCAGCCTTTCTACATTCATCTAGGAGAATAACTGTACCCATCCCATTAACATCTGCGACAAGAGTTGGATTTTCAATGGAGAATGGAACACTAACCTTCGCCGCTTGATGAAATACAACTGAGATCCCCCTGACAGCCTCCTTCACGATTTCAGGGTTTCTTATATCGCCATTAATAAGCTCAAAGTTTGGATTGTTTCTCCATCTACTTAGGTTCTCTAGTGATCCGCTACTCAAATCATCAAGTACTTTGACTTTTGCTCCCAGCTCCATCAACCGATCCACAATATGAGATCCGATGAATCCTGCGCCACCGGTAACAAGAACATACGAGTTATCAAAAAATCCAAGCAATAGTATCACCTTTCCATTTATGTCAAAGGGAGTTTTATCCTACTTAGTCTTCTTTTTGAGTATCGTTCCAAATCCTTCATGGTTACAAACTTCGAGTCCAATTTGGAAAGAATCCAACGAATTCGCTTCTCTACCACTTCGCCTTTTATAGACCAATAAAAGGGTCTTTGTTTTGAAAAGCTCTGCGGAAACTTCACTTTTGAGATATCAAGAGGATGGAAATATAGTAGTGCTGGACCCTCCTGCAATGTTTGATTTATGCCAGAAAGAATGAATCTTGAACCAAAGAATCGAAGGAAGGGACCGCCAGCCGATGGAATTCTTATTGGACCAAGTTTGAGATATGGAAAGGGAATCTCAATAAGTCTTCTGGGCGGTCCTTGTTCCAGTTCACCTTTCCTAGGATAGTAAGGAGTTCTTTTTGCCGTTTGTAGGGGACTGTCAGTCTTGTTATACAAACTGTTTGAAGATACAGAAGAATCGTAGGTAAATCCAAGGCTTTCAATTGCATCCAGCATCCAACCGGCTACATAGCCTGCAGGAGCACGAAATCCATGAATATTTCGAAAAGTTTCCTTTCTCAATAGTTCTTTTGCAAGCTTCATTTGATTCAAGAAGAACTTCTTTGTGTGAAGAGGCATTCGGGTTCTATTGTCAATATAACAGCGGTGATCGTAGCCATGACAGGCAATCTCATGACCTTTGGCATCAATGGCTTTCACTAGTCCTGGATACCGGTTTACAATTTCGGCGACGATGAAAAAGGTAGCTCGAATACCAAGTTCGTCTAATATATCCAATGTATGCATTGTAGGTTCAGTCAGATAATCATACCTTCCTTCCCATTTTGAGAAAAAATCTTCAGTATCTTTGTATTTCGAAAAAGAAGATCCGCATATTGAAGGTATATGATACCAATCTTCAATGTCTATTGTCACTGATACTATTCCATTTGACAACCAATAGATACTCCATTCAAGTGATATTCGGATTAGAAGACATGGATATTAATAATGCTTTGAGTGTGTTTGTTCTTGTGGTACTTGATGTGAATAAAGCTAATGAATTCATTCCTAGAAACACTTAATTTTCAAGTAGTGGGATTTCGGCAATTAATCGTCTTGTGCAAATAGTAAACTGTTCTAGAATGAAAGTGAGAGAAATGAAAGGGGAAAGAAAAATCGGCCGTCGTGACCTTGAATACTATCGGTTCGATTCATCTTTTGGGATTTTATCCAGGTCAGCAAAACAACATGGGTATTCAGGGAGAATCGGAACCATAAGATTCCTTTTTGCTAGGTTTAACGATTTCTTACTTTCTTTGATAGCATTTTTCTCACCAATACCTGGCTTACGGGCAATTTGTCACAGGAAAAGAGGCGTGAAGATTGCCAAGAATACACTAATTGGACTCAATGTTGTAATTGATTCAGTTTTCCCAGAATATGTTGTAATTGAAGAGGGGGTGTCTCTTGCTGGGAATAATGTAATTCTAGCACACTCAACACCCCTCGAGTATCATCAGAATGATTGGGATTCTTTTGTAGCGCCGACAATAATCAAGAAGAATGCTGTAGTATTTACTGGGGCAATAATACTCCCAGGAGTCACAGTTGGAGAAGGAGCTGCGGTTGCACCTGGAGCTGTAGTTACAGAGGATGTGCCAGCTCACACATTCGTAGGAGGAGTGCCTGCAAAGATAATCAGGCAACTTTCACATTCAAAGGATGACACGTAGAATTGGTCAAGTTTGATTTAAAATAGCGGCAATTGCCTGATTCTTCTGAGAACTCAGTTGTCGCATTTGAACAATATCCGCATCAATATCTTTGAGGTGCCTAATGGTTTGAACATATGTTTCAGGATTGTTAGCGATAAACCAAGGGTGTGAGTGATGCACAAACACACCCCCATAATCCTTGCAGAACTCGGCTTTATACTTCCATATGTCAACTACCTGAGTATCATCAAGATTGAGATCTTCAATGATTTGAACATCCTGTGGAGTTGAAGATGGGACTTCCCAGAGTTTGAGAAGATAAGGTTTGGAGTTTGTGCCAAGTAGGAAAGGTCTAAACGGTCTGTTGAAATGAACACCTGGAAGACCGCCTGTTAGACCTAAAGTGTCTATATCAGGAAAACTAGAGTCTGTAGTGAAACCCTCTTCCTCTAGTGCCCTTAGGAGGATTGGAGAGCGTAACATAAATGGACTGCGAAACGACTCGACCTCGGCTCCCAGAGCATCTAGCATTAAACGACCTTCACGAATCTGGCTTCGCAATACCGTAAGATTTCTCAGATTCAACGTTCCTGAGTGTGTTAAGCCATGTAAGCCGATTTCATTTTCTTGTGAAATCAGTTCTTCGATTGTGGTTTTGTTTAACTTGTATCTCTTTGATTTAGGTACAAAAAACCAAGTTGATCTCACACTTTCATCAGCCTCAATTGATGAAGTGACTGAATACCCTTCAGTTTGACAAAAATCAATATCAATGTCATGAGATAGCACCGCTGAGAATTTGGAGTGTGTTCTTTCAATAGTTCCAACACTCGACAGGTGGTCCTCGATGAGCTTGACAATAATATTGCTTGATTGTGAGAGTATATGCAAATCTTTCAACGATTGTATGCTATAATTCTTGATTCTTCGTGCTACATTACGAAGCGCATCTCTAGCGAATCCAGGAGTTCTGAAATATAGAAAGAGCATCAGCTTTTTCCGGGTACCAGTACTTACTCTATGAAAGTTCTCAGTTATGTTCCTAAGGTGAAGAGAGAATGGGTTGAAATTGAACCTAAGGATTTGCCCATCCAGAGAGATTATGGTGGCGCCACTGGCATCTTTGCAAAGTGGGTCACCAGAAATAGGTTCTCTTGAAAAAGAGGCTAAGAGTGGAAATGATTCAGTTTCGGGACGCTTCAAGATTGTTTTTGTCAGAGGGGTGTCAAGAAAGACTAACTTTCTTTCTTCAGTTTTTCCCACTTTTGGATAAGACAAGAATTTAACTCCTTCTGGGGAGCCAATCTCTAGAAGTAGTTCTGATTCTACTTGAAGAAGATCAATTTGTTCTATCACAATCCTCATCCTGCCGTTGAGCTAAATATGAATCCATCTTTATTTTTACGGACCTAGTTTTTGGATTTATCAAGAGCTCTATCTGATTCTTTGCCGTCCTTAGGAGTCATAATTCTAATCACTTTCGCAGGAACTCCTCCAGCAATTGCATTGTCTGGAACGTCTTTCGTCACTACCGCTCCTGCGGCTACAATTGCATTTTCCCCAATAGTAACGCCCGGTAAAATAATTGCACCTATTGCAATCCATGCTCCTCGTTTCACTATAACAGGTGCAAACTCTGCTTCAAGCATTTCTAGATCACGAATAGGTTTGGTTGGATCTGAATGAGTAAGAATCGAGTTTCGACCGGCGAGGCTTACATAATCTTCAAGATGTATCAAATCTGGACGGACAGGATCAAGCAATACATCTGTTCCAATGAAAACATTTCTTCCAATGTTTACTCCATTGGCTCTATAGAACATAACTCTCATTGAAGGCAACATTGGCAAATTCATAACTAGACTTAATCTAATCCTAATGAGCATCGCTTTCAATAAAGCTCGAACAGATTTCTCTTCAAGTTTCGCTGTTCCCAATTGCTTTTGGAACCAACCAAGAATCCTTCTTGACATCTTAATCACGTCACCAACGATTTCTACTTGACAATCATTTTCATTCAATTTTCCGGATAATGATTTAAGCCAGAAACGTTTCGAAGAAAGAAACGAATTCCTACACAAAACAATTGTTGTGTTATGTATTAAGGAAACATTCCTCGGAAGTTTATATTTCAAGAATTTGTTTCGAATTGAATAGGTCGTTTGACAAGTGTCTGATGTAGCAAAATTCTCCCGCATCATAGTACTATTGTACGGGTCACTGAGTATTGATGCACGAGTTCTTCGGGAAGTGAAGGCACTAAGTGATCAAGGATATTACCTGACCGTCTTGGATACTGAATTGGGTTTTGGGAGATGGACCTCGTTCAAAGGTGTGAAGAACCACTCTATCATCAGAATGAAAACTAATCAGAGAACAAGTATCAGATTAATGATCAAATTCTGGTACAAGTGCCTTCGATATATGCTCAAGAGAAGAAAACACATTGAAGTTGTACATGCACATGATCTAAGTGCGCTCCCTCCAGCTGCTATCTTTGCCCTATTCAATCGTAACATCAAGGTGATATATGATTCACATGAACTCTTTCCTGAGGCCGCAGGAGAGAAAATATCCATCTTGCTTCAGGTCATATTCTTAGGAATTGAATTGGTTTTCAGTAGATTTGTTGATCAGTTAATTACCGTAAGCCCGAGCATCGTGAAGATATTGACAAAACGAGTAAACGCTCCAGGTTCGTTAATCATGAATTTCCCCGACCTTGAAAGAGTTAAAGATGTTCGCGGTGAAATTCCTCTGTGGAAAGGACCGATAAATGATGACAAGGTTAGAATTGCATATTCTGGTATCGTTATGGAAAACAGAGGATATGAAAAGCTACTAGATACTGCAGAGATACTACGGGAAAAATATGGATGTGATTCAGAAATCTGGATTATAGGTGACGGGCCATTCCTTGGTGAATTGAAGAA
>JBHLPA010000120.1:0-7432 GCA_048939935.1 Promethearchaeota archaeon
TATTCAACAGAATTCAAATGAACTCATTTCGAGATTATATCATAAAACTCACTGAGAACGGTTCGCGACCGGCGGGAACCCCATCTAACCTTGGATCTAAAAACATTGCAGCGAGAAACTGGATTGTCAATGAACTCACAGAGATTTCCAATGGCAGGATTGAGATTGAAATCCTAGGCGAATATGCTTCAATTGTAGGAAAACTTCCTGGATACTTACCTGTGGACGCACCAGCCTTTATGGTCGGTGGTCATTACGATTCAGTTGCAAATGCTCCTGGAGCCAATGATGATGGTACAGGTGTCGCTACGGCCCTGGAAGTTGCCAGAGTCATGTCAATGTACAACTGGCCACTTGACATCTACTTTGGCTTTTGGAACGCTGAAGAGATTGGTCTAATTGGAAGCAGTGAAGTCGCCAAGATATTCAAGAATAGAGGAGTTGAACTTCTTGCATACTATAACGTGGACATGCTACTGGTTCCCAACCCTAATGCTCCACCGGGGAGTCAAGTTCTAATGGCATATCCTGTGGGATACTATCAAGATGGGCAGTACTGGGCAGAACTGACAAGCATGATGAGCCGCAATTATGGGCAAAACACAATCCTACCGGTCATGTCTAGTGATTTCTCTGGCTGGCAAAGATCAGATCACTGGCCGTTCGTACAACAGGGCTACACTGCTCTTTTTGCACATGAGAGTGGTTTTGCATTTGATACAGCATATCATACACCTCAGGACACTTGGACAAACCCACTCTATAATTACCAGATAGCTAGTGATACAGTGAAGGCAATCGGTAGTGCCATGGCATTCACAATGGCAAGAACATTTGAAGAACCAACCCAACATGACATAGGGTTCACATTGATCCCAGGCCATGAACGTAACTTCACCATAGCCATTAGTACACCAACTACCATCAATGTGTCATGTCGATGGTGGGGTGGAGGAACATCTATTTCGCTATATGACGCGGATAACCACTTAATCTCTCAGATGGTGGACTCTAGTGCATCACCATGGGAAAGTACTCTTGTCTTAGAGTCACATGTGGAAAAAAAGGGACTCTATAGAGTGCATGTTATCAATCTTGGAGGCACAAGTGTTGGACATGAGGTGGTTATCTCATATGAAACTGACATTGATGGAAACGATATCCTGGATAGTCAGGAGTTTTGGTTCGACAAGCAGTATTTCTATACAGATCAGGACTCTGACACACTGAGCGACGCAGAAGAATGGATTATGGGCACATCGTACATCTCGATTGATTCAGATTCGGATTTACTTCCTGACCCGTGGGAGATTAACAATGGTCTTAATCCACTAGACCCAAGCGATGCCTCAGAGGACCAAGATGATGATGGAGTCTCAAATCTCATCGAGTACCTGAATAATTGTAATCCGAACCTCTCTGACACAGATTCGGATACAATGCCTGATCTGTGGGAGATTGAAAATGGTCTAAATCCAACCCTTGACGATTCCCTGGAAGACCCAGATGATGACAAAGTGACGAATGTACAAGAGTATATAGACGGGACTGACCCAAACTATGCTGAATTCAGACCTGAACGATTAGTCATACCGGTTATTTCTGTTGGTTCTGGCGCAATCGTGGTTGTCGGAGTTATAGTCATGATTCGTCGAAGAACTTGATATATATCCAAAGGTTGTACTTGCCAAAGATTCAAATTATCTGAAAGCACCGAACTCAACAGGACCGGTGAGAGTAATTGTTCATTCCAAGTAGGAGGTCACTACGGCTAGTCGAGATTCAGGAGAGTGTTCTTCCTGAAGATGAATGGCTGATTGGTGTTTCTGATCTTGGATATTTCAAAGGTGTTGGATACTCAATGCCTCTTGTTGATGAGGTAGAGGAATCGAATGATATTGCTAGTCTCTATGCATTTCTCCCTGGCTTGTTCTACTGTTCAGCGCAGCAGACCTCGGTTGATGCGGTTCTCATCGAAGTGACTCACAAGAGTCTCTCGGGTGTAATGCTCCCAAGTTTTCGACCAGAGGATGTCAGAACATTTGATGTTGGGGGAGGAATCTCGTTAGATGAGAAGGGGCAAATCAAGCCCGTTGAGATGACCATTGATACATTGGGAAGTTTCGGTGTCGAAGCGTTCCTTAACGACTCAGGGATTGATTTTGAAACTCTCAGCTATAATAGGGAAACACTAATTGCATCATACTTGGCTGAAAGGATTCCTCTGAGTGATTTGAAGAGAGCCTACGTGTCAAGCTCGTTTCTTCAGGCGCGACTTACAAAACTACTTGATGACATAGAGTTCTTTGGCCTAAAACCAAGGTCGAGGGTGTATGTACGTAATCGGAACCATCCATATGGAACAGTGGTCGATGCCAAATACCGCGGGTTAGATGCTGAAGGTAATTTTGATACGGGAATGAGTTTGAGATTACCTGAAGACCCAGATCTAGAGAAAGAGCTTGGTTGTCTCGTGTTTTCAAAATTGGTGGACGCGGGTGTTGAAATTGATGTAGAGAGAGCGGTTCTTGATATGCTGCTGTATATCAGATTCAAACTTGAGGGTAGTGTTACTCGTCAAGATGTCTTGACAAAATTGTTTGAGGAGGATTCTTGATGGGTTATGGACTCACTGAAATGACCAGGATAATTGTAGGAAATCTTCATCAAACCTGGCTTTATCGAGCAATTGAGGGATGGTGTAGAAAAGATGCACTTGAACTTCGCGAAGAGTTAGGACTTGGAAACTTTTCCATAACCTCATCAGACCCAATAGATATCTATCAGGATGCCAAGTTACACTTACTCTCTAAAACTTACCACGATAATGATACGCTTAAGTTCCTCATGGATGCACCACATTGGGCAGGATTTAGTTTAAACAAAGATAATTTCAAATCTGGTCAACAAATCATTGGAGCTGCAAAAGAGGAGGCAATAGCTCTCCTTTGGTTGATGGCAATTCCAAAACTTATAGTTAGTCCAACCGACCTTCCTGAAGAATATCCTGTTGATGGAATAAAGCAGTTTGTTAGGAGTCTGATGGCTTCGGAGGAGTCGCGCAGTTCACTAGTTAGTTATATGATAGATGCAATGGAAGACCGGGGTATACCTGACATTGTATTTACACCAAGCCCAATAGGAAAAGGGTATACAATCGATGACTCGATGAGGACAGCAAGACTACAATCACTTTTGGCAATGGTAATAATGAGAGCAACTGGATGTGACTTTGATTTAGATCAAGTATTCACACTTAATGAAAGTGAGCTAGTTGAAGAGACAACAGCGTATATTGTAGCGACGCAAGCAAAGGCGATGCTGAAAAATCAAATAGCTGGTGGAGAAGGATTAAGACCATTTGATTGGCCGCTCATCGGAAATCCTATGATCTGTGGTCGATTATTTGCAACATTGAATGTACTCAAACAATATGCTTCCCGAATAACAACAAGTTCAATGTATTCAACAGAAAGTGATGACACGAGAATCCCTTGGAATAAAAAAGAATTCATCTCATTCTTATTGCATGAGATAACCGATCATTACTCAGAAATATACAGAATAAGACATGGAAAGAGCGAGAATCCTGAACTCGAACTTTTCATAGAGCTACTTACAGGAGAGAATATTGAGATTTCTTCAAGATTGGAGGAAGCAGAAAATCCTGGTTCATTGCTGTTTCAGGAACTAAACGATTACAGACAAAAGGCAAAGGTGGGGGAAAGACCCAAAATCTCTCCTGAACGGAGGTTTAGAGTTGTACTCTCATCATTGAAACAGAGTGTTGTAGATGAAACCTTTGAAGAGGTTTCGACAGAAGAGATAATCGACCAAGTTATTGAAGCATTTGATGCCATTGTTGAGGTTGTTGAGAGACACAAAACAGCACTCGATGAAGAATCAGAACGATTCGCACAGGCACTCTGTTTTGAAACCGCAATTAGAATCCTTCAGCTTCTTGGAAGAGGGGACGCATTAATGGACCTTCCTTGGGTTTCACGTTTCATAGCAGAGGAATCTGCACGCTCCGACATCACGATAGGAGATATTGAGAAGTTAGACGAGGAGCATAGAATACAGAGGATTGTTTCAGCATATGCTGGTGGTCTGACATATCTAATTCTAGAAGGTTCGAAAACATAGTCATTTATTGGAAGATTCTTACTTGTAGGGTAACCTTCATAGCATAGATTAGCTTAGGATGTTTAACATGAGGACTAGCCTGTTCGCCATCTTACTCATGCCATTGTTACTCTTACCAATTAGTTTCAATGGAACAACAAATCAATACAGCGCTAGTTCACCTGCTCAGGATTCTGAAGATAATCAATATCTCCCTCGTGTTTATGGTGATAATCACGCTCTTGACGTATACGCTGGAACCTCATATTCAGGATTCCGTGATTTTGTACAGGAGTTCACAGAAAATGGTTCGAGGTGGGTTTTAGACCAAACGATGGCTGAAACTGGTATCAACTTGGAGGCGCGTAACTATCTCTTGTATAACATGCGAGAACTCTCGAATGGAAGAATTGAAACAGAGGTATATGGGACACATCTCAATGTCATTGGAAAACTTCCGGGATATCTTCCCGGTAATAATCCAGCCATTGTGATAACGGGGCATTACGACTCGTGGTACATATCTATAGGAGCCAATGAAGGAGGCTCAGGTATAGCCACTATGCTTGAACTGATTGAACCTTTGTCAGCCTATGAATGGCCGTTGGACATCTATTTTATCGCTATGAATTGCCGCTACGCACAGTGGGGGCCATATGGTGGACATGAGATAGCCACCTATTTCTTTGAAAACGAAATTAACATTCTCGCAATGTATTGTGTCGAGGCATTACTCGTCGAGGATCCCTATGCACCCCCTGACGAACGAGTATTAATGACATACCAATCTCTAGGTGAGAACAATTATCATGTAAGCCAATATTGGGCGGATCTTGCGAGAGTAATGAGTAACAATTATGGTCAGAACTACATCAAATCAATACCTAACTCTGAGAATCCGATGTGGTCCTCTTCATGGTATGAATATCATGACTTTATTGATAGAGGGTACATGAATCTCGTTGTTCCGTTCGAATCAGGCTTTTCCACTGATGATGCGTACAGAAAACCTGATGACACTTGGGTAAACCCAAGCTATCACTATCAATTAGGTGCAGAGATTGCTGGTTCAATTGGTGCAAGTATTGCATACACAATGTCCTACGAGTACGGAGTACCTGTAGAGGAAGAGTTCCTCATCGAGATTGGTTTTTCCAGAACTAGAACTTATTACATTCCGATTTCAACACCTACAAAAATCAATGTGACTGCCCGCTGGTTTGGTAGTATTGCATCATTCACTCTACTAGATCCAGACCTCAATGTGGTTGCAGTTGAAGACTATACTGAAACCTCAGCTTGGGAACCGACTGATGTCTTTTCCAGATCAGTCACGAAAAAAGGCATCTATAGTCTGGTCATTGAGAACACTGGCAACCATTCCTTGGGTATCGAACTTCACTATTCACATGACAGTGATGTAAATGGGAATGGTGTCCTTGACAAAGATGAGTATTGGATCGACACATCGCTATTCAATCAGGATTCTGATTCTGATTCACTTAGCAACGCTCTTGAGATCATCTATGGGACAGATCCCAATAATATTGACTCTGATTCGGATTCAATGCCAGACAACTATGAGATTGAGCAAGGTTTCAACCCAAGAGACCCCTCTGATGGATCAGCTGATGCAGATGGAGACTCTTTGTCTAATGCTGAGGAGTACAGCCTAGGGCTCAATCCGTGGAGAGCAGATTCGGACTTCGATAAAATGCCAGATGATTGGGAGGTTGCACACGGATTGAATCCTTTATTGAACGATGCCAATGAAGATCCTGATGAGGATGGTCGAAGTAACCTTGATGAGTTTCAAGATGGAACGGATCCATTCATTTCCGATATTGAGGAAGAACCCCTACCATGGTTTACAATACCCTCCATTGCAGGAGTGTCCTTCATCATCATCATGAGTGTTATAATGTGGCAAGAGTCCAAGATTACAGATTAATTAGGTGAAGGTTCTCATGAGCATGTCCCATCTATGCTGAATGAAGTCCTCAATATCTTTGATTTTCTTGTCATCACGCTTTGGCCTATAGAGATGTGAGAAACGACCCTGTATCTTCAGGAACTCATCAATGGGTTTTCTTTTCTCAGGATCCTGGAATCTCTTGCTGTGTCTACCAAGAGTGAACTCATCACCAACACGCTCCCACTGAATCCAGTATCCGGTCTCTACTGCAAGTTTGCCAATCTCCACACCCTTCTCAACAGGGTAGTTCCATGCTTGAGGACAGGGGAGGAAGATATGACCAAACTTTGGACCCTCGAACTCACGAGCCTTCTTGAATTTGTCATAAAGGTCTCTTGGATATGCAGTATTTGCAGTGAACTGATAGACTGGTTCATGAGCAGCAACTATGAAGTCAAGCATCTTCTCTGGTTCAGGTTTGCCAAACCATGTTGTTGTTGTCTGAGCATAGAGTGGGGTGGCTCCAGATCGTTGAGTACCTGTATTGCTGTATACCTGGTTGTTATAGCAGATGTACAGAAAATCAGTGCGCCTTTCGAAAGCGCCACTGAGGGCTTGGAGACCAATGTCAAATGTACCACCATCACCAGCCCATACCATAACCATAGTATGGTCATTACCTTTGGCCTTGAGAGCTGCCTTTACACCAGAAGCAGTTGCTCCAGATGCCATGAATGCTGTGTTGAGTACAGGTATTCCAAGACCGGTCTTTGGCCAGAGTGACTGAACGACGCTTGTACAACATGCAGGGACAACCTGAATGACATCTCCCTCGAGTGCCTTGTGGGCATGTCTGAGTGCGACCATGTCTTGGCAGCCAGCACAGGCTGCGTTTCCCTTCAGTACATATTCCTTGAGTGGCATTTCTTTTGTTGCTACCATCTTACTCACTCCTTCAAATCACTCCAGGTCTCCTCAGGACCTAGCTCGCCGCTCTCAACGGCTTTGAATGTGTCCAATATTATAGCCTTAATGTCGGGCACGGTCATGTCACGGCCGCCAAGCCCTCCGATGTAGCTCTTAACCATGGGTCGGTGTTTTGTGTGGTACAGAGTAGAACGGATATCGTTAGCCACAGGACCACCGAAACCGTATGATACCCCTCTGTCGAAGCTCGTAAAGGCTTTCACACGACTTCCAAGCTCTCTGATTTCGTCTACAGGGAAAGGCCGATACATTCGCATCCTTGCATTTCCGGCCTTGTAACCTTCGTCACGAAGCTCATCGATTGCATCTTTGGCTTCTGCACCCATCGACCCCTGTGATGTGAACACAACATCAGCATCATCACACTTGTAACAGTCCACTGGACCACCAAAGTACTTGCCAAAT
>JBHLPA010000121.1:0-3998 GCA_048939935.1 Promethearchaeota archaeon
CATCAGTTCTTCCACAGTACCATTATCGCTGGAAGAAGAATTACCTAGCAGACTTTGCTGTTAGAGTAGAAAACGCAGAGGAGATACAGAAAGTACTAGACTTGGCGCGTAAACACAAAATACCAATTGTACCTCGTGGAGGAGCATCAAGTTGCATGAGTTCCTCTAGTCCTAGTCGTGGTGGAATATCACTTGATATCAAACCAATGAACAAAATCTTGGAGATCAATAAAGAGTCCAAATTGGTACGAGTTGAACCAGGAGTCACATTCGAAAAACTCCAAAATGCATTAGAGAAAGAAGGGCTAACCCTTGGTATTTACCCATCTAGTGCAAAATCTGCTGTAATTGGAGGATGGATTGCTTGCGGTGGAAGAGGAGGTATCGGTACTCCATATTATGGTTCGCTCAAGGAACATACTCAATCACTCTCAGTAGTCGGAGGCGATGGAGTAGTTCGTGAAGTCAAAGGAGAGGATATAGATCTCTTCTTGCAATCTTATGGGATTCTTGGAGTCATCTTCGAAATCACACTCAAGGTGCATGAGATTGCATCTGGACATAAGACCTTCAGCTACGGGTTCCAAGACCTGAAAGGCCTTTGTAACGCAATGATAGATATAGCTCGTTTGGACAAGAAACCGGTTTATCTAAAGATGGCTGACCAAGACCTTCAGAGGTATAGTAATCCGCTCGACAATTTCAGGTATGTTCTGTCTGCAACATACATAGATGATGCAAGCAATATTCCATCAGTTGATCTCAGTTCAATATCCAAGAAGCACGAGGGGATCTATCTTGGGGAGGATTTCTCAAGAAAGGAATGGGAACTCAGATATGATGTTGAGTTCAATCCAAAGGAACATACCGAAACCCTGATGTTTCAAGAGATATGGATAGCCATTGAGAATGTGTATGAGATGCTAAATGCATATGAGTCGTATCGTGATTCACACAAGATTCCAGCAATGTGGTTTGGAATGCTTGGGACTCCAGACGAAATGCGAGTGGAACTCATGGCGATGATTGATGCAGCTCAATATCTCAAGTTCATATCAAGTAAGGGAATCTTGCATAAGATGATGAAGAAAGCAATCAAATCTGGAGGCGCGCCATATACCATTGGACTTCAAAACTCCATATACATGTCACGAGCGTATCCAGAGAGATTAGTGGAGATGAAAGAAGCGAAAGAGAAGTGGGATCCCGAGGGTATTATGAATCCTGACAGGGTTACCTCCTGTTTAACATCATATCGAAGAATGGATGTTCTATTCGCGCTAGCTGCCGTCTTTCGGAGGCTATCAAGATATGTGGGTAAGTGAGGTGTTACAATGAATATCGACAATCTATCTGAAATATTGCGTCACTGCGGTTCCTGTAATTATTGCAGAGATACCTGTCCAATGTATATCGAACTAAAATCGGAACTGGATAGTCCTGGTGGAAAGCTTCGAGCACTTAGAGCATATGCCACAAAAATGAGAAATCCGCCAACAGAACTCCTCCAAAGACTCTATTGTGCAGACTGTAGGCGCTGCGAAGCGATATGCCCAGCGGGGGTTCCAGTTACTTCTATTTGGCATGATGCCAAGGGGCAACTTCTGAGGACTGGAGCGCCAATGTCAGAACCACTTCAGAAAGTACTGGATTGGATTGAGAAAGAAGGTACACCATTTATTGGCTATGAGTCTGAAGACAGAACAATGTGGGCAGAGGATCTTGAGCTTCCACCAGAATCAAACACTGCAATCTTTTCGGGATGCATGGGTTCATTCTGGTACCCTGATCAACCTGAGACTGTGGTTGATATGTTGCACAAATTGGGAGTCAATGCAGGGTATGTTCCAAGCGAGGTCTGTTGTGGACTGTTCAACTACTGGGCAGGCGACGATAAAGGATTCGAGGAAGTTGTGAAGAAGAATTATGCAATGTTCAAGAAAGCTGGAATTGAACATATCGTTACTGGTTGTGGGGGTTGTTATGGAACGCTAGCCGAACACTATCCGCATATCATCCCTAATTTTGACATCAAGATTCTTCACACAGTAGAAGTCTTAGCAGACATGGTCAGAAACGGAGTTCTCACCTTTGAGGAAATGAAAGGAAAATATACATTCCATGATAGCTGTCATCTTGGACGGGCGCTTGGTATTTACGAGCCCCCTCGAGAGATCATCCAAGCAGTCCCAGGACTTGAATTAGTAGAGATGAAGAATAATCGTGAGAACGCAAACTGCTGTGGTGGTTTTCTCACTGTTTTGGATCCTGAGCTGTCCGAGTCAGTTGGCAGACGTCGGGTCACTGAGGCAGAGGAGCTTGGAGTAGATGGAATTATCACGACCTGTGTGTCGTGCTACAAGAATCTAAGTTATAATGCAAGAGATACGAACCTAGAAGTAATCCAGCTTGACGAGTTGATTCTCGATAAAGCTAGAGCCTCTCAGGTGGAGGAGTAGGAAGAATTAACAGGTAAGAATGGAGAATACAATTATGAGCAAAGAAAGAGGCACACGAGTTGTAATCGTTGGCGGTGGAATCTCAGGATTCAGCTGTGCACTTGAATTAAAGGGCTTGAAAGCTCGATGCACAATTCTGGAGAAGGAGAAGACCGTCGGCGGGCGTGCAAGATCATACACGGAATCAGGTTATGTATTTGACCAAGGATTGCACTTCTTTGTTGGTGGTTTCAAGTCTTTGATTCCTATACTTGAAAGAAGTGGAGTCA
Source organism: Promethearchaeota archaeon (assembly GCA_048939935.1). Lineage (GTDB taxonomy): Archaea > Asgardarchaeota > Thorarchaeia > Thorarchaeales > Thorarchaeaceae > SMTZ1-45. Next base: position 2,729 of record JBHLPA010000121.1, read on the forward strand.
GGATGACCACTGTTGGAGAAGGTGCTGTCTGGCTGAAAGATGGTGAAAGGTACATAATACGCAAATCTGCCGTCGAGCTCGCAAAGTTTGGTCTACTTCCAGCAACTGATAGAGCGAGACTCGGATTACTTGTTCAAGAGAACATAAAGAGGAAAGAGGATGAGTTCAAAGAGCTCGACAAGATGACATTCACGGAGTATGCAGAAGATAAGAAGATTCCAGAAAGCATTCAGAATGACTTCTATGAACCCCTTATCAAGACAGTCACTTTCATGCAACCAGATGAGGTTTCAGCTGGTCAGTATTTGTATTCTGAACATCTACGTTTTGCGTATGAAGACGGATTCAGTGCGATGTATCCAGAACGTGGAGGTCTTGGGAGCGTAGCTTATACTCTTATGCTTCAAGCAAGAAACTTCGGAGTCGAACCACAGGTAAACTGTGCAGTCAATCAAGTAATCATCGAGGATGGCAAAGTTGTTGGTGTAGACTATGAGCAAGATGGTGAGAGCAAGCACCTCGATACAGATGCAGTGGTCCTGACTACTCCAATTGATCTATTACCAAACTTTGTAAAGAAGAGTGATTTACCGAAGGACTTTCTCGAAAAGGCAGAGAAATTCGAATACACACCATCTACTGTTGCTTACTTCGGACTAAAATCAAGAGTTCTTGATTTCAATGTTGGAGCATTTGTACCTGGAAGAAAGGTCAATATAGTGGCTGAAGCCAAACGGGTTTCAGGAGTGTTGGCTCCGATTGGAGAGTCGCTTCTTACAGTAACAGGAATAGATAAAGAACTCCTCAAAATGAGTGATGAAGAGGCGACAGATGCTATTCTAGAGGAACTTGCAGTTTTGATTCCGGGTGTCAAGGAGAAAGTAACCTGGAAGAAAAGTTGGAAGATCTGGAAGTCTGTTCTGAAACAGCCACCAGGAATCATGGATATGCGATTAAAGACAAACCGGACCGGTGTAGAAGGCCTTTATGTCGCAGGGGCGCATGCGAACTGTGGTATGTATTATGCCTCGATGGAGGCAGCATCAAGATCCGGCATTGCTTGTGCTGGAGAGATGATTAAGGACCTAAAGTAAGGTAAATGTAAAATTGAAAAATGCTGAGGGTAAAACTACCCTTAGCATAACTATATACTACGAAGGTCTCAATTCAGTAGTAGTCATCAGATTATGGTGAGCTTTAGATGACCAAAATGGATTTCCTTGAAAGGTATGGACAAGAAAATGAACCCTATGTCTGTGCTTCTTGTGGA
>JBHLPA010000121.1:4008-7414 GCA_048939935.1 Promethearchaeota archaeon
ACTGCACTTTGGTCTGTCCAGTTTTCCGCGATTTAAAATGGGAGTCCTATGGACCTAGAGGAAAACTTCACATAATGAAATCGATTATCGAGGGTGAAGGCGAGTTTGGTCAGGATTTCGCCAACAAGATCTTTTTGTGTAATCTTTGCGAGCATTGTACATCTGTATGCACAACTGGTATCAGTCTTGACAGATTCTGGGAAGTTGCTCGAGCTGAAGTTCGAGATCGTGGACTAATGCCGAGTCCTGCTAAGTTTGTTTTGGATTCTATCAAGGCAAGAGGGGACATAATGTGGATGGGAGCCGCAGATAGGCTTCTCTGGATGGAGGAAGTTGAAGATATAGTAAAGGATCGAATATTGAAACATGCAGATGTAGCATATTTTCTTGGGTGTAATGTGGCACTCAAATCCCAGTTACACGACATCGCAAAATCAATGGTTAAGATAATGGAATATGCAAATGTGGATTATACTCTGCTCGGAGAAAAGGAGGTTTGTTGTGGAGCGCCTTTGGGATGGGCAGGTAATTTAGACGGAATAAACGAGATGGCTGAAAAGAACCTGAAGCTGATTCGAAGTCTGGATGTTAAGACTATTGTCTTTAGTTGTCCATCATGTATACAGACGTGGTCAGAGTACAGCAAGTATCTCAAGGAAGAAAATGATATTGAACTTCTAACATCATCGCAATTTATTAGCCGACTTGTTCGTGAGAAGCGTCTTAAATTTCAAGAGCAGCCAATGGTGACCGTGACTGACCATGACCCATTCATCTCAGCAAGGGTACTAAAGGCGACAGAGGAACCAAGAGAGGTTATTGAAGATATTCCAGGTGTTTACAATGTAGAGATGACACCTTCAAGACAAAGTACAAGATGCTGCGGATCTCATGGATTACTCGATGTTGTGGACCCAGTTCTATCAGCAAGAATAGCTGAAATGAGGTTGAGGGATGCTACTGTAACCCCAGCAACAAGAATACTAACAGAGTGTCCAAGGTGCATACTTGCATTTGATCTAGCCAAATTCACTACTGGGTATGATACGACTGTTCAGGATATTACTCAAATTGTGGCGGAGTCGCTCTTACCCAAGGACAAAGGAGGAGAAGGGGAGTCGTGAAAGTCGATGATCTACGCATCGGAGACATAGTTGGCGCAGATAATGTATCAACGACACCTGAAACCTGCATGATATACTCCAAGGACGTTACAAGTCTCCCGGATATTGCATATCAAATAGTGAGCCCCAGGTTCGATGTTGTGACACAACCTGTTGATGCGCTGTCACTCCAAAATTTGGTATGGTATGCGGTTGACAATGATATTCCTCTTGTCCCTAGAGGAAATGGAACTTCAGGATGGGGTGGGGCTATACCAACAAGAGGGGGCATCTGCATAAGCCTCTCAAAGATGTCTAACATATTATACTTCAACGAATTCGAACAAGCTGTTACGATAGAATCAGGAATAACTTGGAGAGACCTCCTAGCCTTTCTGGAAAGACTGGGATTTACCTTACCTGTATATCCATCAAGCGCTACTGCAGCGACAGTTGGGGGTTTTGTAGCAAGTGGAGGACTTGGAATTGGATCTACTCGTCACGGGGATATACTGAAACAAGTTCTAGGCATCGAAGCAATCCTTCCCAATGGAAAGATAGTAAGGTTGGGAAAAGTCTACTTAGATCCCCAAACTGACACAACCAAAGAAAAAGCTGAGAAGGGTAATGCTTGGTTGAAGGAACAGCTTTCAAGTGCGGGTCTCGGAACACCAGAACAAGAAACAAAGCTTATCACCGGAACATATGGGACACTTGGAATAATCACCAAAGTAACCCTGAAGACCATTCCGAATTTACAACTGATTCCATTTGCTATATCGTTTGACTCAATGACTGATCTTGTAAGAGCTGCTAGAGAAATAATTCAGGATGCTCAACCCTATTACTTGAGATTCTTGGCTGATAATTATACATCAAAATTGAGAGTTCTTCATGATAACAAAACAGAACAAGGAAAATACATACTTACTGGTGCTCTTCTTGATACAATATATCAGAACGAAGAGAATATCGAAAGAATCCGAAGTATATCAAATGAAGAAAATGGACTTCAACTTAATGATACCCGAGCGTGGTTCTATTGGAACGAACGCCTTTATCCTCTGAGAATAAAACGCTATGGTCCAAGCCTTGTGCCTGCTGAAATGTTGGCGCCTTTAGAAAAGCTCCCCGAAATTCTCGAGAAAACTAAGATTGAACTTAAGAAGTCAAAAGTCGCAATTGAAGGAACATTGAGTAATGATGGTAGTACATCCTTCATGGTATGGATACTTGATGATGAGAGGAAGAGCATTTCATTCACAATTGGGTGGCAAAGATCTTTTCGTATTGCAGCTCTGGCTGAACGATTTGGGGGACTTCCATATGCCGTAGGTCTATGGAACGGTCGTCATGCTAGAAAATTCTATGGCGGAAAAAACTATGATGATCTCCTAAAAATGAAGAAAAAATTGGACCCTAAGAACCTCATGAATCCTGTGAAAGTCTTTGGTGGAAGAGTGACTGCGAGTCGTGCGTCGATGGTATTTGGATTTCTTCTTGGATTTGTAGTTGCATTTCTTGCAGGTTGGATCGGACCAGGCCTTATTGGTTGGGGTTGGTTGGCGCAATTGCTGAGCTCTATTCCATTATTAGTAGGATTATCACTAATCGGCGGTCTTTTGGGATTTTTTGTCATTAGACTCATGTCTTTGAATCTCGCATTGTCGATAGGGATTCCTCTACTCCGAATATTGAGTAAAATCATGAGAAGGTAAACATTGAAGTAAATGAAGAGGCTAGCCACAATTATATTGCATTTGGAGTATGAAACTAAACAATATGAATGATAATTTGCTTCAATATGGTTTACCAATATCCTCTTATACGAGATTTATGTTTGAAATCGAAACTTGGATAATACATTGAATCACTCTTTAGATGCAATATTGTAACCAAGAACAGGTGACGAATATATGAAACGTAACCACATTACTAAGCTCGTAGTAGTCTTGAGCTTTCTTGTTTTGGTTGTCGCTGCAGCGAGTTCAGTGGTGGCATTTCCAGAATATACAAACGAATGTGGCACATGCCATACAACAACTGGTACACTCACACTATCAACAAACTCCACCGTTGATGCAGAAACTGGAGAACAATTCACCCTTCAGATAGATGCTGGAAATGGTGCAGAATATATAGCTGTCAAGAGCGGATGGGCGGACAATGACGTTTTTACTATCTCGGAAACACTGGTTGAAGATGGTTCCCCTGAAGACACAAACGCAGCTGTTGGTGAGATCTCAGTAGATATTACGTTCACTCCACAGACAAATGGCACATACACAATTCGTATCTGGACT
>JBHLPA010000122.1:0-5820 GCA_048939935.1 Promethearchaeota archaeon
CCCTGAAAGCGTAACACAAGCTCGTGCGGCGGTGTCTAAGATTCTCCAAAGTAGGAAGTGAAACTGACAGATGGATGACAAAAAATCAGCAGTGCTCATCTGTACCTGTGGAAAACAGATGCATTTGAAATTTGATCTCCTACAGAGTGAGGTCGATAAGATGGACCGAGCCGCTTCAGTCAGCATTAATGACCTTGTTTGCCAGGATGACGGACTATCGAAGATTGAAGATCTTCTCAAGAAAAATGATGGACGTCTCGTGATAGCTGCATGTTCTAGTCAGAAGATTCAACCACGGATTGATCAATATCTTAAGTCAAAGGGGATTGATAGTTCTCAAATTCAATATGTGAACATCCGAGAACATTCCGCATGGGTACACAAAGATGTTGATGCCGCAAGTAAGAAATCGTTAGATATGATTCGTGGTACACTTGCAAGATCTTCCATATCAGCAAAACGTAACCTTGAGCGAAAGGAGATTCCTGCTCATGTCACTGTGATTGGAGGAGGTATCGCTGGTGTTGAGTCTGCACTCAGCCTGTCGAATTTAGGCTATGATGTTATACTGATAGAACTCACTGATGAACTCGGAGGTCATGTCAAGAACCTTCCTGTAGTTGCTCCCACAGGAAAGTCTGGCAAGGAAATCCTCAGTGGCAGATTGGAAGCACTACAGAAGGATGACAAGATAACGACAATGACTGACACCCGTGTCAAATATGTCACTGGGGAGATGGGTAATTTCGTAGTTCATTATACAACAAATGATGATGAAGAAGAAAAGACACTAAATACGTCTGCTATAGTAATTGCAACCGGGTTCAAAGAGTTCAAACCCATATCCATGGATGAGTACCGTTACGAGCAGAACCCTGATGTCATCACTCAGTTTGAACTATCATGTATGTTATCAGAGGGCAAACTGAACCGACCGTCAAATGACGGACCAGTCAAAGATGTTGTCATGGTGCAGTGTGTCGGTAGCAGGTCTGAGGACTACAAGAAAGACTGTAGCAAACTATGTTGCACATTTGCTATAGATAACTCACTAGAAATCCTTGAGAGGAATCCAGACGCCAATGTTAGAATTGTCTACATGGACATCCGTGTACCATTTGAGAATGAAATGATATACAAGGAGTCCCGCGAAAAAGGCGTGGACTACATTCGTGGTCGAGTCAGTATGACGTGGGAACAAGATGATACCACGTTCGTTCGTATCTATGACTCTCTGCTTGACAAATATCTAGAAACACCTGTCGATTTGCTAGTTCTCTCTTCAGCAATACTGCCTCCAGACGGAACTTCTGAACTATCAGAAACCTTAGGCTATGCACTCGAAGAAGACGGACACATAAAGGAACTCTATGGTAAACTGAGGAGGAATGAAACCAGAAGACGCGGTGTTGTTGCAGTAGGAGGAGTGACTCGTCCACAATTCGTGTTTGAAGCTGTAACAGACGCCCAAGCTGGTGCACTGATCATTCATAATGAGCTACAGAGCGGAACAATTGAGTCTGTTGCACGTGGTGCTGTTCTTAATGTAGATGACTGTGTAGGATGTAGTCTTTGCGCACAACAGTGTCCACGTGGTGTTCCTCTCATGATCGAACAAGCAGAGGCAGAGGAAACCGATGAAAACCAGAAGCTTCTCTTTAAGGCTGCAATTGACACATTAAACTGTCATGCTTGTGGAGTATGTCAGAGTTTATGTCCCTCAGGCGCAACTCAGCTCAACTTCTTGTCCAATGATCAACTCTGGTCTGAAATAGAAAATATACTGGAAAACGCAGGCCCAGAGGAGCCAATTACACTGTGTTTCTATTGTGAAGAATGTTCAGTATCAACAATAGACATTGTGGGGACTAGAAAAATGGAATATCCTGCCAGTACGCGTCTGATTCCAGTTCCCTGTGCTGGTCGTGTGAGTATCATTGATATTCTGAAAGCATTTGAGAATGGTGCGAGTACCGTGATGATTGCGGCCTGTGAGAAAGACAGATGCCACATTGGTGGAACTGGTAATGAAATTGCTCAAGTCCAAGTAGATGTCGCTCGTGATATTCTAAATGCGATTGGATGGAAAGGTGAGCGAGTTGATATGTTCAGAATGTTCAGTGCTGAGCCTGAACGTTTTACCAATGCGATAAACGAGATGGTGAAACGTGCTGAAAAACTCGGACCCACACCAGTCCATGAAGGAACTGCAGGAAAATGGATGGAGGTGTCTGAATGAGTCAACAAAACCCCGAGAAAACAATAGCACCAAAGAGACAACGTATGTTGGACATGGTCTTAGCTCTCGGTGGACTCAAGGAAGAATCAGTAATTCCACCCGGCAAGGTGAAGGAGGAGCTTCAGAACCTTAAGAACGAACTTGCTCCATTGACAGATGCTATCCTTGCATTCCCTGACTCTTATTTTATGGACTTCCTTACTGTAATTAAGAAGAGTAATCTTGTTGCTCAGATCAATGATAGAAGCATACTAAAGGAATCAATCTCCAACCTCGAAAAGACATTATCGATAGATGAGTCTGAGTCACTGCACGGTTTCAAGACTTTACTTACTAAAGCCCTTGCCAGCATGACAGAGATCGAGGAGGTTTCAGAAAAAAGCGTTGAGATTGACATAGACGCCACACTCTCCACAATATCTGACCTGATTTCCAGCATAGAAACAACAACAGATGAATTTGAACAGACTGCTGAAACAGAGTCTGAATCTGCACGAGCAGAGCTTGTGACCTTGGTTGAAACGCTTAATGAGATGAATAAAACTGCTGAAACAGATCCAGAAACCGCTCTAGACGGACTTCAAAAACTTGGAACCAAAACCCGGTATGGTCCAGGCTTAAGAGCAACAGCTCAGGTGAAGAGAGGAAAACGAGATAGTCGAATTGATGATACTCGTTTCCATCAACTTGTGTTGGATAATATGCTCACTGAAGCCAACCGTGGAGTCATCATGTTCATTCTTGACAAAATGGGCTCTAAAACAGTCGTACAGCTTGGAGAACTCATGCTGACCTCTCCAGAAATCATACAGAATGCACTTGTTACCATGATTCAGAGGGGTGAGGTCGAGATGGTGGGTCTAGATGGTGACTCTCCAGTTTTCTCTAGGGTCTTAACAGAAACTCCCAACTCAACTCTTGTCTTGAAGAATATAGTACAACAAGTTCGGGGAATTTCTAAATCTCTAGAAGACAAGCATGCTGACAAGGCGAATGAGTTGCTTCGAAGGATTCAGGTGTTGCTAGAAAAATTACAGATTCTGGGGACATATGACGAAACTGCTATCTCAGATTCCATTAATAATCTCAGAGAATCAGTTGACAGAGCAACTGAAGCATTACTCACCGCTCAGACTTCTGATGATTCCAAGAACCTGAAACTTCTAGTTTCCGCAGGACTCGAAGCTTTTGCACGGTTCCGCCTCAAAATAACCCTTGAGAAAGGACCCTCCCTCGTGTCTGGAACCAATGTCTACGGGGAAAAATTAGATCCTGAAGTCTACCAAAAAATGATGAGCAGTTACCTTGACAGTGAGCTTGAACGAGGTACTATTTTGATTCTGATTCGAGAGCTGGGTGCCCTTACAGCTCATGATCTTGCTGAACGGACGAATATACCCCAAGACCGAATTCTTCAACATCTTCTCAGAATGAAACGTGATGAGCTTCTCACAATAGCTGGTGAAACTCATGGATACATACTCTATGATGTTCCGAGAACACCCACAGAAACCGAAATCACAATACAAACAGCGACCAATCTTGCTCTTCAGCTTACTGAGGCGAAAGTGGAGCTACAGAGGATCTTGAGTGACCTGCAAGCCTCTGATATTGGTAGACTTGCCAATTCGCTAGAGGTCTTTTCGAATGCTCGTGACAAACTTGCAACAATAAAGGTTAATGATACCAAGATTGACGAAAAGACGGTTACCGACGTAGAGGATAAGATTCGATCTGCAGTCGTACTGGCTTATCGTACACGTGCAAAGATGCCAAGTACAAGACCCAAGGTCACTCTGAAAGATTTGGCTGATGTTGATGTTCCATCGGTTCTTGATGAATACAGAAATCAGATGGGATATGCTCCCTTGCTAGGTTTTGGTACCATTGAATGGGACCAATCAAAATGCCTTGGATGCAAGTCATGTGAGATTGCCTGTCCTGAGGATGCGATTGAGCTCAAGCCACGACTAGAGATACCCAAGTTCTTTGACATCTCGGACGAAGCGCTTTCAAAATTGCCATCAAGCCGTTCACTCTTCTACAAAACTGTCCAGAACCTTGCTACGGTCAAACCTTCAAGGGACGTCATTCTTGAAAATGAGGCCCCCGGATTTGGTTCTGTTGAGGTAGACCTCTGGTTGTGCGTGGCTTGTCGGACCTGTGTAAGAAGATGTCCTGGTCCTGAAACCGGAGCCTTAGAGCTGGAGTTGAAATGGAATCTCCCTGAAGTTGTTAAACACATTACCTCAACATCATCGTGATGGCAGTGCCCTTTAGCAACTGACTTATACTAATTGACAGAAAGTCAGAGATAGTCATCCGAGGGAGTAAAATGGTTGATTTCAGACTGACAGACGAACAACAAAAACTTCAGAACAGAGCAAGAAAGTTTGCACAGGAGTATATGATTCCCTATGCACACTACTACGACAAGACAGGAGAGTTTCCGCGTCCGATAATCCAGAAGTGCTGGGAAGAGGGTCTCATGAACCTCTCAATACCAAAAAAGTATGGAGGTCCTGAATTAGGATCTATCGAGCAGTGTATCACTGTGGAAGAGATGGCTGCTGGATGCGCAGGAATGACCACCAGTATCTATGTGAACTCATTAGGAGCTGAACCAATTCTAGTTGCTGGAACCAATGAACAGAAGGAGAAATACCTGCGGCCTCTCACTGAAGACCTCAAGTTCATCAGCTTTGCCTGTTCAGAACCTGGAATGGGCTCTGATGTGGCTGGGATTCAGACTCGGGTCAAAAAAGATGGAAATCATTACATCCTAAACGGGTCTAAGTTCTGGATAACCAATGCACCGCATGCAGACTATTTCACAGTGTTTGCCAGCCTCGACCCTAGCAAACGTCACCAGGCACTCTGCGCCTTCATTGTTGATGCTGACACTCCCGGAGTAAAGACTGGTCGTCCTGTTGAAAAGATGGGACACAGAGCTTCTACAACATCCTCTGTCATGTTTCATGATGCCAAAGTCCCCGAAGAGAATATCCTCGGTCTTGAAGGACAAGGCTTTCTAATCGCAATGCAGACCTTTGGAATGACTCGACCGGCAATTGCTGCATTTGCAACTGGTCTTGCAAGAGCTGCGATGGAATATGCAAGAGAATATGTCAACAAAAGAGAAGCTTTCGGCCAGAAACTGAGGCATTTTGAGGTAATCCAGTTCAAATTGGCTGAAATGTTCATGAAGATTGAGGCTTCAAGGCTTTTGTATCTGAAGGCTGCGTGGACTGCTGACAATGGCGGAGATGCTACCATTCATGCAAGCGTAGCAAAGGCATTTGCCACTGACCTTACCATGGAAACAGCAAGTGAGGCGCTCCAAATTCATGGCGGATATGGATACATTGACCAATATCCGCTTGAGAAACTCTTCAGAGACGCCAAGCTCTATCAGATCTACGAGGGGACAAGCGAAGTCCAACGACTCATTCTTGGACGTCATGTACTTGATGGATATAAACCAGCAATGGAAAAAATCCCGAAGTGGTATAACAAGAAACCTCCAGATTTCTGATCTAACAGACTCATCCAAACATATAATCGACTGGGAAACATTCTTT
>JBHLPA010000122.1:5830-7294 GCA_048939935.1 Promethearchaeota archaeon
GTGAAACGGCTAGACCAATTAAAACAGATTACCGCCCTTGACAAAACAGTAGTTCGTGAGATATTGAATCAAAAACACGACACAACACCGCTTCATCTTGGATATAGTCTGGCTCATGCAATACTTCCACCAAAGAGAAGCTCATTGCCTCACCGATTCAAGTCTGCATCAGAGGTATACTATATCCTCAAGGGTGAAGGTGTCATGCAAATTGATGATGAAACTGAAAAGGTAGGACCTGGAGATACTATCTACATTCCTCCGACGGCTGTTCAATCAATAGAGAACACTGGAGAGACCAATCTAGAATTCTTATGTATCGTCTACCCAGAGTGGGAACCTGATGCTGAAGAACTAGTGTAATTTAGTTTGAATTGTAACTTTGCCGAACAATGTATCAGCCATCCAAGAGGTAGCCCTTTCTGACAGAATCATCAATCAACTGCTTGGCAAACTCCCAGAGCTCAAGAGATCCCTTCTCAATGGGTATGTTCCGTTCAACAACCTGACTCTTGGTGACACCATGTTTTTGCCATGAATGTCCTCTTGTGTTGAAGTTGAGAAGCAGGGGTTGCAGACGATCGACTGCAGCAGCAAAACGAGCCTCCGGAGTCTTCATTTCCTCAAACTCTTCCCAGAGAAATTTGAATTCATTTGCCTGTTGACTAGGTAATGTTCCAAATAATCGATTGGCCGCTTCTCTCTCTCTCACTGTCTTCTGCTCACGATCATGAGCGTCATAACAGAATGTATCTCCGGCATCAATCTCTACTAGGTCGTGAATTAACACCATCTTGACTGTTCGTAGCATGTCTATATTGGTGTCATTAGAGTATTCTGAAAGTAAAACCACCATCATTGCAAGATGCCATGAATGTTCAGCATCATTCTCCTGTCGGAGATCTTTAATCAGAACAGTTTGACGAAGAATCTGTTTTAATTCATCAATCTCAACTAGAAACGAAAGTTGTTGTAGCAGCTTCTCTGAAACAACCAAGATGGATGACACCCAATCTTATCGCTACAAATCCGTACTAAATGGTTTCCTACTATGCTATCAAAAAATGATCAAAGTGTCTATAATCCAAAACGCAGGCAAGCCACTCAAGTCTTAGATATGACAGTGTTCCGATTCTTCTCATCTGAAGGGACTGTCTTTGTCATGCCTTGTATAATCGAACAGATAGTCCGACATTCAGTCCAGTCGTTTGTCAACCAGCTTCTGTGTCGTGTTTGTCGCGGAATCAACATTGGTTGAGTTCATGATTTCGCTCAGCACAGAATGCCCAGACGTTGTCATCTAGCGCACCTTGAGTGGCTTAACTATTGTTATGCATCATGTGCTAAAAAACCCTGAGATGGATGCACATCTTACATTTTCTGTGATTTCTTTTGTTCTAAGTCCTCCAATCACCATCTTTGAAAGAATACAAAGTTGGTAAAGGCGGTTACCACTTGTGCAAC
>JBHLPA010000123.1:0-7219 GCA_048939935.1 Promethearchaeota archaeon
TCACCATCTTCAGGTGTTAATTTGCCTCGTTTGACTCCGGCTTCCACATATCCCTTCAGTCGCGATAGACCACGATTTATAGCATCGTCATCTAAATCAGTCATTATTACGTCATATCCTGATGCTCGTGAAACATATGAGATACCCGTGCCCATAAGTCCAGCACCTATAACAGCTATCCTGTTTACCTTCATTCACTTCACTCCTTTTCTCTGAATGCTAATCTTGTGTATGGTTTTCCCCAACGCTCATCATACATTATCCCCTCCAATGGTGGGCGGCTGGGTCCGAGATGTCTCGTTGATACTGGAACTCCTATGCAAAAGGCCGTTAACGGTGTCCAAATTGGTGGAACTCCAAGTCTTTCACGAATCATTTGTGTATGTCGCGTGTCTGAGCATACCAGAGCTTCATAGCCACACCCATAGCCCATTGCTGTAGCAACCATCCACATATTTTGTACTGCCATACCTGCAACCACAGAACCAAAGAGTTCATTGGGATATAGTTTTGTTGCATCATGCCATGCGGGACTAGCACAAACAACTATGACTGTATCGCTCTTCTCAGGATATCTGAACAACTCTCCTTCACGGAGTCGAGAGAACACAGCTGCTCGAAACATATCACCAATGTACCAGTTCCTACCACTTGTGATTTCAAAAGGCGAGTTACCGAATACTGTTCTTGCATTCTCCTGAGCAATGTCAGCAAGAAACTCCTTAGTCCCTTGATCATCCCTTATCACAATTAAACGAATCATCAACATGTTCTCAGGACTCGGTGCATGTCGAGCAGCCTCTAGTATCAATTCAATGTGTTCATCGGGAATCGTACCTCCTGTGAACTCACGGATTGAGCGACGAGCCCGGACATGTTTTAGAACCTCCAAACCAGAGGCTATTTTCACATCTTCGACCTTTTCAGAACCCACATCGAGTTTTCCCTCTGCATTCGTTGTCATTATGCAACCACCTGAAATCCATATAGCCCTAGTAGTGACGTTCCATTAACAAACTGGTTCAAGAGTGCTTCGGATTGATGTCACTTATGTTTGAATTCTGCTTTTCGTTTATCAAGGAAAGCTGCTACACCTTCTTCCTTGTCTTCAGTATCAAAGGTCTGACAGAACACGTCTAGCTCAAATGCAAGATTATCTCGGAGAGACATTTGCCAAGCATTGTTCAATGATTGTTTTGCAAGCTTGATTGCAACTCCGGGTTTCTCAACAAGCTTGTCTGTAAGTTCTTTGACACCTTTGTAGAGTTCTTCAACGGATTCAAAGACTTTGTTAACAAGACCAATTCGTAAGGCTTCGTCAGCCTTGATTTGGTCACCAGTGAATACAAGCTCCTTAGCAATTCCAAGACCCACAAGTCGTGGGAGCCTAACGGTACCTCCATATCCGGGAATGATGCCCAATAGAATCTCAGGCTGGCCAAATCTTGCATTTGCAGAGGCATATCGAATATCACAAGCCATTGCAAGCTCACAACCTCCGCCCAGTGCAAAACCGTTAACTGCTGCAATAACGGGTTTACTCATTGATTCTATATACACACTGAGATCCTGTCCTTGCTTTGCCGCTGGACGTACTCCTTTTGAGTCCACACCAGGGAATTGGGAGATATCAGCTCCTGCAGCAAAAGCCTTCTCACCCGCACCTGTCAGGACTATGACTCTGACGGAATCGTCCGCCTCAGCTTTCTTCAGGAAATCAGACATAGCTGATCTCACAGCAGTGTTCAAAGCATTGTATTTCGCTGGTCGATTTATGGTAATGGTCGCGACCCCATCAGTTACTTCGTAGAGAACTTCTTGTTCAGACACGGCACATCCTCCTTTAGTCGCTCTGATTCAGAGGTGAGTAATAAGCCTTCGTGCCGGTTTTGTTCGCGCGTAAAACCTCAGAATCACTCAACGTTTAGTTATGTTTTTGCATTAATCCCCGGATTATGAAAAACTGAACCAACCAACTTTCGAAACAAATATCTCAATGATTTACCTATGCAAATACATCGTAGGTGAGGAAGGGTATGAAATTTAGAATCTTTGGTGCTCTCACTATCATTGGAATTGTCGTTATGTTATTTGTTTCAGGTAACAATACCGAATATGTAGTACCATTCGATGATGATTTGAAGACGGGTCCGTACGTTGACCATGTTGTATACAAAGTCATAACTGGTCAAGATCAAAGAATTCTCGCACTCCAAGCTGGCATTATTGAGATGGACACTAACTTCTTTGATCCCGTTCACTTACCAACTTTGGATGCCGATCCTGACATTAGTATCTTCAGTGCGTTGAGGAATGGATATGGACATCTGACAATCAATTGTCGTGATTATCCGTTGAACATCAGCGGTCTTAGACGTGCTTTTGCCTTTGCATATGATAAGACTCGAGTCACAGCAGAGATTATGGACGGATTTAGCCAAGAACACGACTCAATTGTACCATATGTAAACAGCTGGTGTGTTGAGGATGAATTTCCGTACCACTATTACACCAATGAATCAAGCATTGGGAATCAGATTCTTGATGATTTAGGATTCGAAATCGATGTTGGTACTGGATATAGATTAGCTCCAAATGGTGATCCATTTGATATTGTGATTGAATATGCAACATCATCTCCTGAGATTGGTGGAGGAGTCGCGCAGATTGGAGTAGATGCATTACACACATTGCACATCGATGCAAGAACCCAGGCATCTGAATTCAATGAGTACATCTCAAGGCTTGACAGTCACGGAGATTATGATATGGTCTTCTTTGCTCAGGATTTCTATGATAATGACGTAGACTGGCTAGCATATGAATACTGGAGTGCTTATGCTGACACGCCCTACCAAAATCCATCAAACTTTGCGAATGTGACATATGATTACTGGCGGGACCAGTTGCTTTATGGTACAACTTACATGGAAGTTTTTGAAGCGGCTGAAGCAATGCAACATATATTGCATGAAAATGTACCACGATTAATCGTATATGAAAATACACACCTTCAAGCCTACAGAAATGACCAATTCACAGGACATGTTGAAGATTTCTCCGAATATATCTCCGGACCTTGGACAATGAGGAAGATTCACAATCTAGATGATACACTTGGTGGCACTGTTCCAGTTGCAATCGGTCAAGAACCTGATAGCTTTAACTTCTTCGTTTCAAACTCCGCTTATTCCGGACATATCTTCAAGAATCTACACGCCAGTCTCTACAAATATGGTCCAGACATGACACCAGTTGGTGATCTAGCTAAGGCTCTCTTGGTTGAAACACACGAGGATAATGTAACAGTACCTGCAGGGCATACAAGATATACGATTGACATTATTCAAAATGCATCGTGGAGTGATGGTACTCCCCTTACCGCGGAGGATGTAGCCTTCACATTTACCTATCATGTCGAGAGTGGGCTGTATGGGAATCCAGCAGGAGTTGATTTAGGAGACCTCGTTGCATCTTATGCCCCGACAACATACAGAGTAGTGCTTGAATTCAGCACAGAGTCATATTGGCAGTTTTCTTGTTTCGCATTCGACTATATCATTCCAGTACATATCTTCAATGACTCTGATGGGATAGGATACATGGGTTGGAACACCTGGAATCCAGTGTTTGATCCTGGAGAACCCAATGTGAACTGTGGTCCATTCATTCTCACTGATTTTGAGGCTGGTGAGTACTATGAGATATCAAAGAACCCTGACTATCACTACTTCCCTCAAGAACTCACTTCTACCACCTCGACCACTTCTTCTTCGACTACCACCACTACTACACCAATTCCAAGCACTGAACCATTGGTTGACGCTCCTGTAGATATCTCATACCAGGTCGGAACCACGGGCCATGAGATTGTTTGGACAACAAGTGATGACAATCCACTACTTTACATGGTCTTTCAAGACAACTTACCAATAATCAGCGATGTATGGGATGGCGGTAACATCCATGTTGATATCGATGGTCTTAGCATAGGCACGTACAATTATACATTGCTTTTGATGGATGGTTCTGCCAACATAGCATACGACACGGTCTGGGTCACTGTCACAAGTGGAACAACAACAAGCCCTACCGGATTGCCAGATGACATTATGGAAATCGTGATTATTGCAGTATCAGTTGGATCTGTGCTTACGATTCTGATTGTTGCGGTTGCAATCTTCAGAAAAAGGTGAATGAAGGTACTTCCTATATCTAAAATGAATAAATTTCAGTGAAGGTTCGCGCGTAATACAGAGAAATCACTCAATGTTTAATTACATGTTTGCTAGATGTTGATTACAGCAATCTACCGGAGATTGAAATAATGGCAAATCCAGAGCAGAGGGATGTATGGAAACAAAGTCTCAGCGCTATGATGGCATCCCTTGAGAGCTCCTATGATTTCAAGACAATTGTTCAGGAAGAATCCCAACTAATCCAGGGTCTTAGGGACGTCAAGAAAGACTATATCATATTCTCGGGCTATAGACGGAATGCTGGTAGACGTAGGTTGAATGATGTCAAGAATGTGATCGATACAGCCCTTGAGAAAATCGGGCATTGTAAATCCAGAGAAGCCACCCGTATTTACCTAGAAACTCTGAAAACAGTCACAATGCAGACACGTTGGGTAGCAATCTTGGAACAAATGTCCCAAAACGACCTTGTCATACATTAATCACTAGTTTATGTCACAAAACTATCATTCATATGACTATACTTTTTCTCAGAGCCGAACAAATTAGGTGATTACAGATTCCAACGATAATAGACGAGAATTGCTGCGATGGATGCGGGACTTGTGTGAAGACCTGTAGATATGGAGTCTATGAGAAACTAGATGAAAAACCGCAAGTAGCCCATGTCATGTATTGCAAGGAGTGCGGGAATTGTATAGAAGAGTGTCCTAATGGATGCATATCATTCCGTGATAGTACTCAGAAACGTCGAGTTGAAAATAAATAGAAGGGAGAGCCCGAAGGCTCATCCTTGAATTAAACTAGCCATTTGTAGGTGACCATTTTTTCTTGATGTTCAAAAGCCAGTTTTAATGGCATTCCCACCTCAGGTGGACCCATTGGATTGGTTATGTGTGCCGTCAGTCTTAGACCAGACGGAAACTCTCCAATGGCAACAATATATGGTTGCTTTGATGACAGGCTTGCTGGAGCAAAGTCTACAATGACATAAGAGTAGAGTTTTGCTTCTCGCTCAGTGAACTCGGTCAATTCACATTCAGTCATATCGTGCTGACAGTGCTGTCTTGGTGGTAAATACTCGGTTCCACACTTTGGACACTTGCTTTTCATAAGTTTCTTTTCTTCCAATGCCTCCAGAAATTTATGGAAAAAGGGAGTTATAGCTTTGTCAGTGGAATACCCTAGATAGATCTCTTCTTGTTCTCCCATTCTTTACCAACCCCTCTCAAAGATGAACACATTGACGAACTGACCCGATTGTCCTACATTGTGTGCTAGACCAATATTCACATCATCAATCTGGCGGGATGGATTCTCAGCCTCACCCCTCATTTGCTTCAGGATTTCATAGGTCATTGACACACCAGTTGCTCCTAGTGGATGACCTTTACTCTTGAGACCACCATCGCAATTAACAGGAATTCGACCATCATGGTACATTTCCTTATTCTTCACAAGTTCTGCACCCTTACCTGTTTCTGCAAAACCGAGGTCCTCATACGCAATGAGTTCTGCGATAGAGAAACAGTCATGAACCTCCGCCATGTCGATGTCCTTGGGCTCAACTCCAGCCATTTTATACGCAGCCTGTGCCGCACGCTTTGCTCCTGGAATAGAAGTCAAAGTGGTGCGATCCTGAATCATCATCGCTGATGCACCAGCCCCGATACCCTTAATCCACATTGGTCGGTCTGTGAATTCCTTCACTCGGTCTTCAGCAGCTATAACAACTGCAGCAGCACCATCAGTAATCAGACTGCAATCATAGAGATTCAGGGGCCTGCAAATAGGTACAGCATTGTTTGCTTCCTCCAAGGACACCTCTTTTGGCAGATGTGCTTTCGGATTTTGAGCACCATAATGGTGAGATTTCACAGATATCATTGAGAGAATCTCATGCCCTATTCCATACTCACTCATATATCTGGAAGCCATAAGAGCATAGAATGCAGGGAAGCTGATACCAAAAGGATACTCCCAGCGCATATCACCAGCCTGCGACATATACTCTGTAGCAGTAGCTGATGACACCCGGTTCATCTGCTCAACGCCCAGAACCAACATCACATCATAGAGACCTGATGCTACCATACCCCATGCCGCCCTAAGGCTTGCAGTTCCAGTGGTACATGCAGATTCAACTCTCAGATGTGGTTTGTCTTGAAGTCCAAGATAGTCTGCAATCAAAGCAGATCCTGCACCTTGACCAGTAAACTGTGATGCAGCATAAGAAAGAACACTTGCATCAATCTTGTCTTGTGTAATTCCATCATCATAAATCGGCTTGTAAGCTTCAGCGGAGAGTTCGCGCATTGTAGCATCGTATCTTTTTCCAAACTTGCTGTGGCCGCCAGCGACAACAGCAACCTTTCTTACCAACTTTTCATATCCTCCGTGGGAAGAGCCAGTCCTAGGTTTCCAGAGACTGTCTCAACTGTTTACAGTATGTAACTTTGCATCGACTGGGGGGTCTTAAGGTTGACGATTTGCCATGAAAAAGTGAAATGAAACCAGAAGCACCAATCTTCAGTATAGGAGAAAAGACAACACTAATGACCTAAAATTCCTTGGAAACATCTATGACAATTGTTGATACCCTAAAACATGAAGTTGACATGACGTTTGATATGATCAATCAAGCGGTTTCTAGAATGGATGGCGAGTTTTGGAAAGAAGATGAGAATGATTGGACATATTCTTACCTCCTTTTTCACATCCTAGAGGCAATCGAGTTCTATAACAGCAATTCAGCAAAGGAATGGAAACCAATCAATGATGTTTCAGTGAACTCAAGGGAGAAAGAAACTGAATCTTTGAAATCAAAAGACAAATTGTTCTTTGAGGACTACACATCACGTGTCAAAGAACAAACAATGAGTATCTTAAACAATCATGATGACAAAGGGATTCTTGAAAATGACGGCTTTGGAGAGAGGGGGTTCAATTCAATCATGCACAAGTACATGTATGTCATGAACCATTGTATGTTCCACTTGGGAGAACTGACCAAGTCGTTA
>JBHLPA010000124.1:0-6890 GCA_048939935.1 Promethearchaeota archaeon
TGCTTGAATTTGGATGGGCACCCAACACTCTTCTCTTCTCAGCTGCCGGAGCTTGCGCTGTTAGTGCAATTCTCGCAGTGATATTAATCAAGGAAACTAGAATTGTTTCAGAAACACAAGAGGTAAGCATGACACATCTATTGAAGGAAGTTGCCAGTGATAAGCGGATTCAACTTATGCTTCCAGTGTACATCCCAATCATCTCTCTCTATGGTATTATGATTTCAAAACTAAAACAGATTATTGAGGACTACTTTTCCCTAACTGCGACTGATATGTTGATCCTCTTTGCAATGCTAGGCATATCACTAATTATAGGAATCATCGTGATGGGACACCTCTCAGACCACTTAATGCTGAGACGACCATTCATCGTGACTGGACTGATTGGATTTGGCCTTTTATCCTATCTCCTTGTTGCTAATGCAGATCACTTCGAATTGATATGGTCGATATGGCCTGTTTTACCGATTCTTGGATTCATAGCAGGATCATTCCCACCTGCAGCATTGGCATATCTCACAGACATTTCTAGCGAGGAGTCTCGTGGAAGTACTATGGGGGTCTATAGCATTTTCTTTGGCTCAGGGATGATAATTGGACCTTTTACTGCAGAGGTTGCCTATCAAATGGGAGGTCTCTTCCCGGGTTTAGCGGTTCTTGTCGCCGCTCTAATAGCAATCGCATGCATTGGTACCTATTTCCTAAAGGAAGCAGCACCTGCAGTTTCAGAGGAGCTTAGTTGATTCGGAAATCCAGTTTTGTTTGTGCGAGATTCGGCAGCAGCAGCAGCCAGGAAACTTTCGGGTAGTATTTTCCTACATTTTTCGATGTGCAAAATTCATTATTCTGAGTTGTCCAACACGAAACACTTCAAGCAATGATATTTCTCCTGACAATTATCTTTCCAGACTGATCGTCAAACATTTTCCCCAATCCCACCCAGATTTTCTTTTCAGTAAATAAAGACTTTCATATTTTGGTGGACTGCAAAGAGTTAATAGAAACTGGCTTCAGTGTGTGCTAGTTATTCTACCTGATGGAGGAGATAATGATTAGAGTCACAACTATCGGTAACTTTCTATCTGGAATTGGACTTGCAGCGCTCGGTTTCACAATCATAGTGAAATATATCCTCGATTCAGTCTCTGCAACACCAGAACAGCTGCTCTATCCATTTTACATCTGGTTAGCTGCACTTGTGGTTTTGGGAGTAGTATTACTCATCAGCATAATTAACACATTTACCGAAATAACAGGATTTGTACATCCCGATGACAAGCTTGTATCAAACATGCTTGTTTACATCCATGCACTTGGTACTCTA
The DNA here is from genome assembly GCA_048939935.1 of Promethearchaeota archaeon. Classification (GTDB taxonomy): domain Archaea; phylum Asgardarchaeota; class Thorarchaeia; order Thorarchaeales; family Thorarchaeaceae; genus SMTZ1-45. Next base: position 1,328 of record JBHLPA010000124.1, read on the forward strand.
CTAACCTATGGATTACTCCATGGTATAGATACAGTCACGCAAGGCTACCTATTTGATATGGGTACAATGATTGTTATTGCATACATATTCCTCTTTGTATTCGTGTTCTTCGGTAGTAGAATTGCTGAAGGGGCTGAAACAGGACAAGTAAAAGAGATGACCTCTCGGTTCATGCTCGTTTCACTCGTTCTAGGTGTAATCATGGCGGGTGTTTATCTTGTCTTGAGTGTAATTAAGAATACATTTTCTTATGGTTGGGCAGCTGGAGCTCTGTTTGTACTTGCATTGGCTCTAGTTGTGATTATTGTGTTCTTTCTCGGAAGAAGATATGAACCTGTAGGAGAATAGAATCATAGATTGGATGGAAACAACTCCATCCACTCTCTCTCTTTTCATATCTTATACAATACTGGAAAGGCTCATAAAACTAGAAAATGGATAGCAAGATAATTGGTGGTTCGACATGGCAAACAAGCTCTGGTTAGGATTCAAACTTGATGATGAAGGAAAACGAACCGAAGAAAAATTTGAAATTGGCGTGGATCTCCTGCGCAGACATGGAGGAGTGTTCGGTTCTACAGGCTCAGGAAAAACAGTTCTTTCAAAATGCATTTTGGAAGAAGCATCGATGCAAGGCATACCAATCCTTGCTTTTGATCCTCAAGGTGATATCGCATCTCTGATGCTTCCTGGAGACCCTACTGAACTGAAGTCAAAAGGAGTTCCGCCTGAAAGACTCAAGGAGTATATGGATAAGGTAATTGTACGAGTATACACCCCGGCTAGTAGCAAGGGTCTCGCCATCTCAATCAATCCACTAAAACTTCCTGATAGAGATGCAGATCAAGATGACATCATCCGATTACTAGACAACTCTGCAAGAACTCTAGTAAAAGTCTTGATGAAAGTAGCAGGTCTCTCGAGATCTTGGGAAGGAAAAGCATTCGCGGCTGTCTATGAACTGCTAAGAACTATTTGGGAATCTGAGAAGACAGATGTTGATGAACTTTCAGAGCTTGCTGACTTACTTGTAGCTGATAAGGAAACCGTAGGTGTTGACCTCGAACCTTTCATGAAATTCTCTGAAAGGCAAACACTTGCTACTCGAATCAGGAGTCTGACAGTAGGTTCATCACAACTTCTCTTCAAAGAAGAAGGCAACATCGATTTTGACTATCTCACTAAACCCGTTAATGGTAAGACACCAATCAATGTGATATTCCTTAAGACACTTCGAAGTGAAGAGGAGAAACACTTCTTCATTGCTATTGTTTTGAACCAACTATATTCATGGATGCTCAGGCAAGGATTCACTGAAAAACCACGTTTGATTATATTTCAAGATGAAGCGGCTCCATTCATACCTGCAGGTATGAAGGCACCAGGGCCCAAAGAAACCTTCTTGCTTCTGTTCCGCCAAGCACGCAAGTATGGAGTCGAATGTCTGATTGCTACACAGAGCCCAAAGGATATCGACTACAAAGCATTTGAGCAGTTCAACACAATCTCTGCTGGAAGAATTAGCAGTGAGCAATCACTCAAAGTTCTTGAACGGATTCTAGAACCTATTGCAGGTGAGAAGGAGTCTGAAGAGATCATTACTCAACTCCCAGGCCAACAGACTGCGAATTTCATCTTCTCATCAGCAGACCTCAAACCAAAGGTGAACCGTATAGGAGTTCGCTGGTTGCTTACGAAACATATCACACTCACTGAGAGAGATGTTCAGAAACACATGCAAAAGCTACGAGCCGAACAAGAAAAGATACTCAAGAAACTGGAAGAAGAGCGTCTAGCTCAGGAAAAACGAGAAGCTGAAGAACGAGAAAAGAGGAGACAAGAGAAACAGAAACAAATTGAAGAAGCAAGAAAAGAAGCTGAGAGAAAACGACTAGAAGAGGAAAAGAAAGCTGCTGACGAGGCTGCTAGAAAAGAGCGGGAACGGTTCTTAGCTGCAAAGAAAGAGAAGTTCAAGAATGCTAAACCAACTGACAAGGTTTTTGAGACCAAAGGGCAAGCAGGTCTGCTGTCATATGAGGACATCATTAACGGATTTGTCGCACGTATTGAGGCGATAGCCAGAAGGACATTCGGACTCCCATTCTTGAAGGAGCTAGTCAAACGGGGAGAGCTCCACTACGAGAAGTCGATGTCATTCTATTTGACTGAAACCCGAGAAGCTTTGAAACAGGGACTGGCTAGAAAGATGAAGAAGGAAGTGACCCGAAGTGGCAAGACTCGAAAGGTGGACTATCTCAGATACGAGTTTGAATACATGCTCTCGTTAGTGATTTCGAGCATGGGAATCAAGGAACCAGATTATGTTGATGAAGCACGTTTGAAGAAACAATTCGAACAAATGGTAAATAGTGCGAGTAAGAATAGTTTACTAGAGAGAATTGTTCTTGGACAACCATTCCTTGAATTCTAGGTACTGGATGAGAAAATCATTGGTTCTGACACTTTGCAGTCAAGCCATTGATCTATCATGTCGTTTGTGATTTTGATAGCCTCATTTAGGACCATCTCTGAAACCGCTGCTGAGCCATAAAGCAGTACGAGTGCATTTCTGCTGGCTTTCGTTACCATGGTATACTCTGAATCGTGTGTAGCATAACCGAAGCAGACAATCTTTTCATCGTCTGCTACTACAATCTCTCGACCACGACACACTATTGACTTACCACCGATTCTCTGGAAAACTTCTCCTTTAAACGCAGTTCGAATGACTAGGTCGCCATTCAGTTTAGCAACATCAACAAGCCCAATGGGTATTTTATGGTAAGCTGAAGCAAGATTGATGATGTCGACAATATTTGATATTCGCCATAGGTTCAATCCTTTGAGAATTCTTCTGAGTACAGCCTCACTTGATACTCTCTGTTTTGTTGGGTCCATCCCAAAGGTCCAATAGAGGTCTCGATATGACCGGAAGATTGGGTCGTCCTTTACAGACTCAAGTGTGAGTTGAGATCGAATCTCCTCAAAGAGTTCTTTCTCATACTCTTCAAAAGACTCTGATGACCGCCTGATATCTAAATCATTAAGAATAATCATTGCAGCTCTTAAGTCGGATCGATCAACCTCAAAACGAACCTTTGGTCCTCTTTCAAATGTCATGAAGTATGAATCTGAATGTATCCCTTTGAGTATTACTAGAGTCTTAGATCTTCGAGATCAGTTCGTCAAGAGTCTTCACAGTCAGTGTTGGTTTAGTATCAAGTTGGCCAGAGTCAAATTCCACTATGTTTTCTTGATTACGCTGTACTAGTATTGTTATCATTCCAGCAGCATTGCCTCCAGCTATGTCAGATCGTGGATTATCACCAACCATAACAGCATCGCTCACCTTGTAATCTAAAGCTCGGACAGATTCGATTACAATTTCAGGCAATGGTTTACCTACAATAATTGCCTCTACGCCAGTGGCATGTTCAATCGCAGCAACGATTGACCTTTCGCCTATGAAAGTGTCTTCATCCCCAAGGTAGACACCAGGATAGTCTCGGCTTCCACTTATACAAATTAGCGTGGCACCTTCCTTGACCATTTTTGTGGCAAAGTTTAGTTCCTTAAAGGTCATCCCACGATCAGCACCTACAGCAACATAATCTATGGGAGGATTGTTAGTCACATCCAGTCCTCTAGCGACAAAATCCTCTTGAGCTCCACCTTCGCTAATCACAAAGCATCTTGCTCCCGGAGACCTATTGTGTACATATGCTGCTGCTGCTGCTCCTGCTGTGAATACCCGGTCTACAGGAATCTCAAAACCAGCTTCTAAAAGCGCCTGGTTGACCTGTCTCGAGGAGAGACGACCTATGTTTGTAAGAATTGCGAGATCATATCCTTTCTCAACTAAAGCTCTCCAGAGATTGATTGCATCAGTAAATGGTATCGGATGTTCAACATCCTGGATGAGAGTATTATCTACATCGAAAACCCAGAGCTTCTTGTCGCGTAGATTCATCTTACTTGCTCCACTACAGGCAAGTGGAGCTGCAAGAAAAAACTACCTACTCCTTATTGAGAAGTGGTATCACACAGATGAAACGAAATGAGCTGGTCCCATTTGTGTTGTCGTAGCCATGCGGTTCGTCTGAAGGGACGTTTACAACATCATCCTTTTTCGCAACCATATTTTCTTTGCCACCAATCATCTTGGCTTCTCCTTCAAGCACAAAAATCTCGTGTTCCTCAGTATGTGAGTGGAGGGGGATTATTCCACCAGGTTTGATCTCAAAATGTCGCATAGCATATGTCTTCGCCCCAGTTCGCCTGCCTACTAGCCACCGCATATAGACAGCTTTGCTTTCAGCCATTTCAACTGAAGTTTCTTCGCGTTCTTTGAAATTTACGACATACACTTTTTCTGACCTCTAAACATTGAAACATCCACTGAATAATGGATATTAGTATTCGGTTATGGACCTGTGAAACATTATATTCTCCACATTAACCAACACAGAAAGCTTAATTTTCAAAGATTTTGATGTCATGCCATTCCATGCAAAAAAACGCCCTCCAGTTTGAGGAGATTACAATGAGCGAAGAGGACACCTATGTTAGAGCAAAGCTCACAGAAATAAATGGAGCTATTGAGCGACTCACACAGATGCTAAACAGGATGATTGATGTCATCTCTGGAATTACAGAAGTACAAAATAGCACATCGGAAATCACTCTCGCGGTCAATGCTAATACCGAGCGACTCGATGAGCTAATCAAAATCGTACAAGAGTTAGGTTCTGTTGCCCCTGTACAATCTGGTGGGGCAAGCGTCGCAGACAAAGGCGCTGTATCAAATCTCCAATCTGTCTTAGACACACTTGAAACTCAGGTACGAGAGGGTGTGATTGCTAGTGACCTAGCGCAGAGAATCAATGAAACAGCAGAAATTCTTGAGAGTAAAGGAGCTGCTGGCTCTCTTGTCGTGAAGATGCAACGGTGGACAAGAATACTTCGAACCTATGGAAGGGTTGACACAATTAGTCCATCAGATCTCACAAAACTTCGAGCTGATATCAAGGAGTGGGGTAAAGAACTCTCAAAGATGAGATAGAGATTATTTACCGAAAAGACAGAAGCACTACTCCTTTGGATTGATTTATAGAGAAATACCGCAAGATATTACTAGAAATACAATTCGCGCGCAAACAGTCAACACTTAATAATCAACAAAAAGGAAACAATTATCGTCCCTCTGCCGGGAATACTGAGGTGCCTATTAGGATATGACACTACCTGAAAACTGGGAGAGTCGAGTCCGTGAAACAATCTATGGATTCCCTTCGCCCCATCGTGAAGAGATATTAGAACAATGGAATGAGTGGATAAATACTAATCCTGAAGAACCGCTCTACCAAAGCTGGTCTGAATACTCTTCTACTATTGACGACCAAGAAGCATTATACACAGAACGAAGAGTCTATCTTAAGAAAATAGCTAACGAACTAAGAGAGATGGAGATTCCACTGACACGTTGGCAAAAAGTAGCAAAGACACTTGCTGCAATAGCGAGTATATTCTTAGTTGCATTTCTAGCTTTGTCGAGAGTGATGCG
>JBHLPA010000124.1:6903-7213 GCA_048939935.1 Promethearchaeota archaeon
AGCTTTTCTCACTCGCTAGGAAAGAGCGGCCAACTTATATTATCCACTAGTTGAGAATCTATTGGGGAAAAATGGAAACTTTGGCTGAATCAGTACCAGAAGAAATGAACAGTTTACTACATGAAGCAGCTATGACTGTGAAGAATTCAAAGAAGGTCTTTGCATTCTCGCACATTGACGCTGATGGAATATCAGCCCTAGCAATCATCGCATTGATGCTTGAACGAGAGGGTAAGGAGTACAAATGGAAGAATATACATCAGATTAACTCAGAAACGATAGTCCAGATTGCTGAAGATATTCGCGATTA
>JBHLPA010000002.1:0-3163 GCA_048939935.1 Promethearchaeota archaeon
GAGATGCTTACTGAAGAAATGGCAAAGGTCAAGGGTCGTAGTGAGCCTGAAAAAGAACCTGAAGAAATCAGTGTTCCCGATGAAACTTCTGAGGTAGAGGTTGCTGAAACAGAAACGCCTGATGAGGTGGAATCTGAATCAAAACCTGCACCTGAACCTGAACAAGAACCGGAACCTGAACCAGAGCCTGAAACTGTGACTGAAGTTGAAGAAGAAGAAAAACCAACAGAGGTCAAGGCTGAGGCTGAAGAAAAAGAAGAAGAAAATGATAAACAGACAGAGGAAGTGAATAACGAATGAGTCCTGAAGTAAAGCCCGATTTTTTGATTAGTCCCGAGGGTTTGAGGATAGATGGTCGAAGACCTGATGAATTACGACCGATTGAGCTAAAGGTTGGAGTGCTCAAACAAGCTAATGGTTCAGCATCCATCCGTCAAGGAAAAACCTACATCATCGCAGGTGTATATGGTCCGAGAGAATTACATCCAAGACACCTGACACTGAACGATAGGGCGTATTTACGAGTTGAATATCGGATGGCAACATTTTCTGTACCCGACAGAAAGAGGCCAGCTCCATCTCGAAGAGAGAAGGAGATTTCGATGGTAATTGCGAATGCATTGAAACCTGCACTATTTCTTGAGGAATTTCCGAAAGCAGTTGTGGATGTCTTCGTTCAAGTTATACAAGCAGATGGTGGTACTCGTTGTGCAGCAATCAATGCTGCATCCTTAGCACTGGCAGACGCAGGAATTCCAATGCGAAGCCTAGTACCTGCTGTTGCAGTTGGCAAAGCTGATGGGAAACTCATCGTAGACCTTGGTGATGAGGAAGACAAGTACGGTCAAGGCGATGTGCCGATGGCAATTATACCTCTCACAGATGAAATAACCCTCCTCCAACAGGATGGGTCGTTCACTCGAGAGGAACTCATGGAAGCAATGCAGATGGGAATTAATTCCTGCAAGTACCTTCACGAACTGCAAAAAGAGGCGCTTCGAAGAGAGTATGTAAGGACCGCACCTGATGAGGACGATGATGATGATGATGACTTCGATGATGATCTAGAAACAGATCTTGGCGAAGCAGCCTTAATGGAGGATGAGTAGAATGGGTGATTACAGCTCTGAAACAATTAGTCACATTGACCGTGAGTTTATTGCAGACCTTCTTCGAAAGGGAGAACGACTTGATGGTCGTGCATTCAATGAATATCGGGAGCTAGAGATTGAAACCAATGTAGTACCAGCAAAAGCTGAAGGTTCAGCTATAGTCAGACTGGGTGATACTTCAGTTGTTGCTGGCGTGAAGGTTTTGGTAGGTGAACCTTATCCAGATTCTCCTGATGAAGGCGTAACCATGGTGACAGCTGAGATGTCTCCTATCGCATCACCGTTATTTGAACTTGGCCCTCCGAAGGAAGATGCCATCGAGCTGGCTCGAGTTGTAGATAGGGGTGTACGAGAGTCTGAGACTGTGGATGTCAAGAAACTCTGCATTGAAGAAGGTAAGAAAGTCTACATGGTATTCGCAGATGTTTATCCCATGGAGTACGATGGCAACCTGATTGATGCATCATCCATTGCAGTTAATGCTGCTCTACTCACTACCAAGTTTCCTGAGATGAAGTGGGAAGACAAAGCTGTTGTAGCTACCGGCGAGATGTTGTCTCTACCTGTCAAGAACATTGCAGTTGAGCACACAGTAGCGAAAATTGAAGATAATCTAATCCTCGACACTATCCTGAAAGAGGAGTTTGCTCAAGACTGCAGATTTACAATGGCTGTCGATAGGGATGATAACTTCACTGCAATGCAAAAAGGCGGTGGATCCGGTCCGATGTCGCTAGAGCTTGTAGACAAGGCTATGGAAATGGCTCTTGAAGCTCACAAGGACATTCATAAGGCAATCGAAGAAGCCGTAAAATCAACAGAATAGACAAAACTGGGTGGTTAGGACGCAATCCTAATCATCTACATTCTGCGGGCAAATAGATACCCTAATAAGAAAAACTGCTGGGCGACTGATAGGTTCCAGCAGCCTATAGACAAGGAGACCAGAATATGGCACGAACCAAAAAGGTTGGTAGCACAGGAAGATTCGGCTCAAGATATGGTGCCAAATTACGCCGCAGAGTCCTTGATATTGACAACCGAAGGAAGGAACCAACCCGTTGTCCAGCTTGTGCTACAAAAGCTCTCAAGAGACAAGCTGTAGGCTTGTGGAAATGCAGCAAATGCGATCTGCTTTTTGCTGGCGGAGCTTATGTTCCTTTTACTGATGCTGGTAAAGCAGCAAAGAGAGCTATTGCCCAAAGAGTTTCGGGTGACTTTCTTGCACTTCGAGATGATGAGGAAATTGAAGATGTTGTTGACTTCCTTCCCAATGTTGAACGAGAGGAAGTTGAAATTGAGGTAGAAACAATATCTGAAGATGACACAGAATCTCCTTCTGGAGAAGAGTAACTGTTTTGCCAACTTTACTGATCACCACATCTCGGAAGACATCCAATCGAGTGCGTTCCTTTGCACGTGATTTATGGACAGTATTTCCCAGTTCTGAACGATTCAACCGGGGGAGCATCGGACTTACCGAATTAGCAGCAAGAGTTGGACAATCCGGTGCAAATGCAGCCTTAGTGATATCAATGTGGAAAGGTAATCCTAGCCTTCTCATTTTCATGAATGCTGCAGGGGAGGAAATTGTTTCCATAAAGATTGAGAGTGCTAAACTCCGACGCGAGGTTACTCCAGGTAGAAACAACAGAATCGGACGAACTGCAGGAGTCTTTGTAAAAACTGGAAGTAATGTTAAGACCAAAGAACTTGGGAATCTACTCGCCTCTTTTCTAAACCTTGAATTGATTGAAACTGTTTTTCCTGATGATATTAATCATGAAGATAACATATCATTAATTTGGTTGGAAGACATGCCTTCCGGTAAGATTCTTTGGACTCACTATCTATCTGGAAAAGGAGTTGAAATTGGTCCACGGATCAGAGTGAAATCGTTTTGGAGGAAGGAATAAGATGAGTTCAAAACTCGTTGCAGGGAAATCAGTGATTGAGATCCCTCTCGAGTCGATAGGAACTGCGGAAATACTACTTGCAGCTCTCTTACCCGAAACTGAATCAGGTCCTTCAGATAGGGCTACAACAACCGT
>JBHLPA010000002.1:3173-12874 GCA_048939935.1 Promethearchaeota archaeon
GTATCATTACGTGAATCCGTTCTAATACTAGAGGTAGAGGCAGAAGATCTCACAGCATTACGTGCAGCAATGAATTCATTCATCGCATGGGTTTCTGCATGTGTCAGATCACTCGAGCAAGTGGATTAACATAGACAAAGCAAAACGCTTAAGTCCCAACTAATAAGGCGCAGTCTGAAATGAGCCTTTTATGAAGAGAGGAGATCGACAATAATGGCGCAGAACATCCCCCCAGAATTGGAGAAAGACCTTAGGAAATACGATAATCTAAGGCGTCAACAAGAAGCATTTGCTAACATGGTTGAAAATTACAAGGAACGGGTCAGACAACTGAATGAAACCTTAGAAAATCTGAAGAAACAACCTGATGATACAGTAACCTACAAGGCTGTTGGTCAAGTCATGTTCAGAGTGGAAAAGCCTGCTATGGTTGATGAACTCGAATCTGAAACCAAAAGCCTCCAGAAAGGTATTAAGCAAGCAGAGAAGAAACTTGAAACTCTAACACCAGAACTCACCGAACTTCAGAACACCATTCAACTTGAGCTTTCTAAGCGAAATCTCCGTCTCCAGTGAGAATGATGAATCCTACAATTAGTATAGGACTTCCTGAACTGTCTGAGGAAGTCATTGAACATCTAACAGAGGAATGCGAGGAACAGATTAGCAGACTCATTTTGAAGAAGATTCCTGAGAAGAGTATTGATGTTCTATTTGTTAGCTGTACATTGGACCTAATGGATAATCAACTAGACTTGGATGTCCAGCTTGAGATACGCCAACTGTTCGATACTGGTCATTCACTTGATGATTTGCTGCAAGAAGCTACAGATTTTGGAGTAGAATGGCTTGAGAATCAGCTGGCGGAGATGAAGACACAATGAGTCTTGTTTCCCTTCTGAAAGGTTCTAAGAAACCTCTCATTATGGGACATCAGAACGCTGACCCTGATGCTATATGTTCGATGATTGCTTTTGCTAGACTCTATAAGAAAATTAATCCTGATGGTAAATACCAACTAGCTGCAGATGATATCAGTCGCCTGTCTAATCAGGTATTGAATATCTTCGCGCCTCAGACAGAAATAACAAGTACTCCTGAGCCATCTTATGACCTTCTCATTCTTCTGGATACCAATAGTAGATTTCAACTTGGGAGCTCTCTTCAAAATATTCCTGATAATCCTAGCATGACCGTTGTCATTGATCATCATGAACGTACCTCTGAGATTGATAGTATCTCGGAACATCAAATTGTGAATGAAGAGAAGTCATCCACATGTGAAATTATTGCGAAGTTCTACTCTGACTTTGGTGTCCAGATTGACAAAGAAACTGCTAATTTGCTACTGACGGGTATGATTTTTGATACTCGTCGGTTCTTTTACGCGGACGTTGGAACGCTAACGACAGCAATTAACCTCATTGCAGCAGGTGCTGATTATGAACGGTGTGTGCGTTCTCTTGTAATCAAATCAGACAGGTCGGAAAGAATTGCCCGACTAAAAGCTGCAGGCAGGGTGAAAGTACATCTTGTTGGTGACTGGATCTTGGCTCTTTCAAAGATTAATGCATTTGAGGCAAGTGCCTGCAGAGGACTAATCGAATTAGGCGCAGATGTTGCTATTGTTGGTGGAAGTCCATCTAAGGATATAGTTCGGCTCAGTTCTCGCAGTACCAAAGAGTTTTCTGAAAGAACTGGAATCAGTCTTGGTTCTGATATAATGGAGCCAATTGGTGAACTAATCGAGGGAAAGGGAGGCGGCCATGCTAATGCTGCAGGCGCCAATGGGAAATGTAACCTAGAGAAGGCTATGGACTGTTCGGTAGAGCTCATTAGGGGGGCTGTTGAAGCAAGGATCAGTTCTTCTGAGAATCAGTCATAGGAGGATACCAGTGTGCCCTTGATAGAGTTCGCAGATTTCAGTTTCAAGTATCTGGGAGCGGACTCTCTGGCTCTGAGGAAGATAAATCTCAGTGTTGATGAGGGTGAATATATTGTTGTCACTGGACCAAGTGGCTGTGGAAAGACAACATTGTGTCGGTCAATCAATGGTTTGGTTCCCCAGTTTCATCGTGGTTACATAGCTGGAAATGTCATAGTTGATGGCAAGAACACGCGGGAAAACAATGTGGCAGAACTTGCTCCAACTGCTGGATTGGTTTTTCAGCAACCGGAAAACCAGCTTGTGACACTCAATGTTGAGCGGGAGATTGCTTTTGGTCCAGAGAATCTTGGTGTTGAACCAGATGAGGTGCGTCGAAGGGTCGAGAAACTCATAGATATGTTAGATTTGGACCACCTACGAGATAAACATCCTCATGAAATGTCAGGTGGCGAACAACAGCGTGTGGCCATGGCGGCTACATTAGCGCTCAAGCCAAAGGTGCTAGTTGCTGATGAGCCAACATCCAATTTGGACCCACAAAGTGCCAAAACGATTCTTGAGTTGATTTCAGATTTAAACAAGCGTGACATGACAGTTGTTCTTGTTGAGCATCGACTTGACCTTGTATCGAAGGATGCATCACGAATCATCCTGATGGACAAGGGTTGTATAGTTGCAGATGGTGAACCCAGAGAAGTGCTGACTATGGATCTCTGCCAAGAGATTGGTATTGGTGTTCCCAAAGCAACTCAACTCTATAAACGACTTAGAAACCATGGAATCAACTTCACCAAAGTGCCACTCACAGGTGCTGAACTAGCTGAACTTGTTCAGGAGGTCAACCAGAGATGATACTCCTGGAGAATGTGCATTTTGCCTATGATGGTCTTTACACAGCATTACGAGGTGTGTCTCTACAGATTGATGATGGTGAACGAATCGCAATTGTAGGAAGTAATGGTGCTGGAAAGACAACACTTGTGAAACACTTCAATGGTCTACTACGTCCAGACCAAGGTCGGGTAATTCTGGATGGCGTTGATACAAAGCACTACTCAGTGGCGGAATTAGCCCGGCAGATTGGACTTGTGATGCAGAATCCTGATCACCAACTATTCCTCGATAGTGTCGAACGGGAGGTTTTGTTCAGTCTCGAGAACTTAGGCTACTCAAAAGAAGCGGCTAGAGAGCAATGTGAACGTACTCTTAACAATCTAGGTCTCGAAGACCTTTCAGAACGTTCTCCCTTTACTTTGTCAGGAGGAGAACGAAAACGGGTCGCTCTTGCCTCGGTCCTAGCTACTGAACCAAGAATCCTCTCCTTAGATGAACCTACAATTGGTCAGGATGCACGACAAAAGGAAAATCTTGCCAAGATGCTCAAGGGTCTGAATGAGAAAGGTAAGGCTGTGATTGTGGTCACACATGACATCGAATTTGTGATTGAGAACTTTCCGCGTACAATCGCAATGGCAAATGGTAGAATCGTGGCTGATGGTGCTACTAATTCGGTTTTGAGTAATGACGATGTGCTAGAGCGGTGCTCTCTTACAAGACCTCAACTGACAGAAACTGCTAGACATTTACATGCTGCATTTCCGGAAGTTCCTGAGAGACTGACACTGATGGATGACTTGGAAGCTATAGTTGTGCAGGTCTTAGGAGGTGGATGAAATTTCGTTTTTAGAGGTCTTTCAGTATACTCGGCAGGACTCCGTTATCCATCGATTAGATCCAAGGGCCAAGCTGTTTATGTCTGTAGTATTAGCAGTGGTTTCACTCCTGTTTCTATCAATTATCCCTCTATTGTTTATCATCTGTTGTCTTATTCCACTCATAGCGGCTGCCAAGTCATTACGACGTTGGTCTCGTAGTATGAAGAGTATCTCAGTGCTTCTGATTTTCATCATCGTATTCAATACACTGTTATCAACACATACCAATCCATTCTCACACTCTGTGGCTCTTACCCTTCGGCTCATTGCATTAATGACATCATTCTCGGTATTCTTCCTTACTGTTCATCCAGATGAGCTTTCACAAGCCCTTATTCAGATGCGTGTCAGGTTCGAATTTGCCTTTGCAATGAGCATGGCAATGAGATATGTCCCAACACTGGGTCAGGAAGCTTATGCGATAATGGATGCTCAGAAAGCCCGTGGTGTGGAACTCGATAAAGGGAGTCTACTAAAACGGATTCGTAATATTGTACCTATCATTGTTCCTTTGATAATCGTATCAATCAGACGTGCATTGTCAATAGCTGAGAGTATGGAATCTAGAGGATTTGGTGCAAATGAGAAACGAACTTACATGAATGTTCTAAGGTTCAAAAGAAGTGACTGGATAGTCGTTCTCATTTCTTTAATCACTCTGGTCTTTGTCGTTTATGTTCGATTATTCGCTACACTTCCCTCCTGGTTACTTTGGCAAATCCCACTCTAGGAAAACTAAGCGTTCATTAGGAGCGAAATCCGACTGGTGTCTTGACTTGATTCATACTGATCGATTACAAAAATTGAATGATAATGAATTGAAAAGAGGTGACTTCGTCCTCTATTGGATGCAAGCCTCTCAAAGGACTGAATACAATCATGCATTGGAATATGCTATTGACCAATCCAATATTCTCAAGAAACCTCTCCTCACGGCATTTTGTCTGCTTGACAATTATCCGCATGCCAACGAATCGCATTATAGATTTATGATTGAAGGGCTCTCTGAAGTAAAACAGTCACTGATGAAACGAAGCGTTGGATTTACAGTAAATATGGCTCATCCGACAAAGGAAATCCCTCTTCTAGCTGAAGATGCATCTCTAGTTGTTGTTGATAGGGATTATCAACGAGAACAAAGAGAATGGCGACGAAAAGTTGCTGATTCTGTTGACTGTCCACTAATCCAAGTCGAATCTAATGTTGTTGTTCCTGTTGAAACTGTTTCTCAGAAGGAGGAGTACTCGGCTGGAACAATTCGTCCAAAAATCGGGAGATTGATTGACAAATATCTAGAGCCTTTGAGAAAACGGAAGGTCAAACAGCGATACGAAGAACAAAGTGTTGACTCAATCGAACTCACAGACATAAGTGATGTTCTAAGAAACCTTCGGATTAAGAATCGAGGAAACCAAGATATTCGTTTCAGGGGTGGCACAAACCAGGCTCGGAAGCTGTTGAAGGAGTTCATCCAGACTGATCTAGATGTATTTGACACCTTGCGTAATGACCCATCTCAAGACCGCCTGTCGAATATGAGTCCGTATCTCCATTTTGGTCAAATATCCCCCTTAGAAATAGCGCTTGAAGTCTTGAAAACTAAAAGTCCAGGTTCTGAAACCTATCTTGAAGAGCTTATTGTTCGGAGGGAACTGAGTATGAATTTTGTGTTCTTCAACAGGAATTATGACAATATTGAATGTCTCCCGAACTGGGCAAAAGATACACTTGACCTTCATTCACTGGACTCCAGAGAATACACCTACTCCTATCACGAATTAGAGCAGGCTACAACTCACGATTCCTATTGGAATGCAGCCCAAAAGGAGATGACCAAATTTGGAAAGATGCATGGTTATATGAGAATGTACTGGGGAAAGAAGATTCTAGAGTGGACTGACTCTCCTGAGGAAGCATATAGGATTAGCATTACCTTGAATGATAAGTACGAACTTGATGGTAGAGACCCAAATGGTTACACTGGTGTTGCTTGGTGTTTTGGAAAACATGATAGAGCATGGAAAGAACGTGAGGTATTTGGAAAAGTACGGTACATGAATGACAGGGGTCTCAAAAGGAAATTCGATATCGAGAAATATGTCCAACGAATTAGCGATTGACCATCATCTTGCAAGGAGAGACTACGCGCTGAGTTAATTTATCAACGAAAATGACGATAAACTAGCTATCATCGGTAGGTGAATCTGCAGTGCCCACGAAATTTCCGGATAGGAAACTATACACAGTCAAGGACCTCATGAATGACTTGAAGAAGTTAGATGCGACACCAAGTGTTCTCTACAGTGTTGGGTGTGAGCTTGTATATAGAGAGTTAGACTGGTGCATGAAAACCCTCGGTGATGATCATCCGGTGACCAAAAACCTCCAGGAGCTAATGCAGTTCATGCAGCATGATTATGAAAAACAATTAGTTTCAGGAGAGCTCTGGAGGGTGAAGGACACCCCCAAATCCGCTATCAATGATTTCATGCGTGATAGACCGGATGAATTTGTTAATCATCCAATAGGTATTCTGAGTCAACAAATTCAAGATGTTCTCAAGAAAGCTGATGAATCACGACGACTTGAAAAGAAAGAATACAGAAAGATGGTGAAACGTGTAAAGGCTGAGATTAAAGACGATAAAGAAAATCCCGACCTCTGGAATCAATTACGTGTTCTTCTATGGATTACTGGGAAATATTCTGAAGCCAGTCAAGCAATGAAGACTGCAAAAGAATTTGGCTGGTCCCCAGAGAGCAGTACACTCGTTGCTATTTGACCAGAACTTTCCAGATCTGGTAAAATGTATATGCAATTGTATCTTACAACTGCTTTGTTTATTCTGCCTCAGATGACTCAACTCTCTGAATATACGAATGGAGAAACTGGGTAGAAATCCTGTGTATTGATATTGATGTTCAAAGGATTGATGCTATGACATCTGATAAGATATTCATCTACATTGGCTGTCCAGATGGCTCTGTGCGGCTATTTTTGAAAGACATTATAGCCCACTAGAATTCAATTGGTTCAATTGGTCGCAAAAAGGCCTGAAATTCAATTACTCTGCCTTCTGGATCTTGAGCGAAGAACTGGTATATCTCATATTTTTCAGAAGCTCTTGGTTCCGATGTAGCTATATGACTCAGCATATCATACATTTCATCAACATCCTCCTTTGTTGGATAGAAGAATGTAATCAATCCATCTATTTCAGGGGTTTCGCGGTCACAGAATCCTAAGAGCAGATTGCCATGGCTAAGAATAACACAATCCTCCTGTTCGAGCCATATACGCATACCGATATCAGTGACATAGAACTCAACGATCTCATTGAGCATCGTGGTTCTAAAGAACACAATCCCTGCCAATCCACTCACCATGCTTGAACAATGCGATTTTCCTGATATGTTTTAGGACAGTAGCATATTCTAATGAAAGTCCCAAATCCGCAGTGAATGTTTCGTTTTTGAGCTACCCATAATGTGTTTATTGTAGATTTCAAAACCGCTTATTTCACGCAAATAGATATTCTATCCATCCAAGTCATAAATGACTGAAAGAATACAGGTGGATTGAAAGAGGTGTCATTACGATCCGGAAGAACTCCGAAAAGTACGTTTGCAATTCTAAGTACACTGATCTGTGAGGGTCCCATGTGTCCAAAGGAACTCAGTGTAAAGCTAGACATGGCTCCACGCACAGTGAGTTTTGCCCTCAGAAAATTACTCAGAGAGAAGATTCTACGAAGAATTCCAAATCTGCATGATATGCGTCGTCCAAAATATCATGTGAATATGGAACAGGCAAAGGGCTTGTTGGAGAAATACAAGGACACACCATATGTAGCTAGTATCTCTCCTCTGGCATGGCGCAAATTAGCATAGGTCATTTTTTCTTCCATTTATCATAGAGTTGTATTGCTCTTTCGACACGTAGACTATGTGCAAATGGCAATATCTCCGAAACATCAAGTGATTCCAACTCATGATTGAGAAGCGCCATCTTCTTGGCGTCTTCGAGAAAATTAACAGTACGGGCTCTAGGTGCTCGCTCTTCCAGTAATAATTCATTCAACACATTCAGTGCATCCATTGCATTACTAATGAAAAATGCAACAGCCAACCCTCTAAGGAATACAATATCGATATCTTGATCCATAGAATCAACCATTAGACTGATCATTTTGCATATCTTTGGTCGAATATCTGGGAAGCTCTCATTTGTTACATCTCTCGAAACCATCAAATTCAGCTGATTGATTAAATCTGAATGAAGTTCGTCAAGTAGGTTCATCATTTGGTCGACTGATTTTATTCTCAAATCCTGTTTCTGAGGTGTCCAATCAATCATGTCTTGATTGAGAGATACAGTACTACCAGCATCAAGTACTGTGTGTTTCAAACCAGTTGGAACAACAAAGCCTGACAGTACAGTAAATAGGTCTCGACCACAACAATTGCAGATTATTGCTCCCATGACAGTACGTTCTATGATTTTAAATGAGTCAAGAGCATGCTCAGCTCCCTTTGCTCGCCTCATTCTAATCCTACCATCCCTGAGTATGTGGACCTTGATTTCTTCCATGTCCCCCCATGCATAAGCAAGATCTTTGCTACACTTCATGTCCTGATATCTCGATGAAATACAATCCAATAACCAACAAAGAACTGCAGGGTCAAGAACACCATACTTCATTGGCTCACCTGCAGCAACTCCATTGAAAATTCTCATCTCTGCCATCAGAAGCTTTGGAGAGTCCATGCAAGGTTTCGACAATAGGACTCCTCCTTCCGGTTGTTCAGGCGCTGGTTTCTCAGTGCTCTTTGTCTCATTTGATAGGATTTCAAGTGATTTTCTCTGATCTGCATATTGTTGCAGGTTGAGAACTGGACAGTCTGATATCTTGGCATCTCCTTCTACTAATTGACGGGCAAAGGCTCCACAAGTTGTGTATCCACAGAGACCACAATCAATCTCGGGGGTATTTTTCCTTGCTTTTGTCCAAACGCTGCTCATCAGTATGTAGCCTCATCAGTTATTCTGAAATCAATTCGCTGATAGTTTTCTGACAATTGGTTTCTTGAGAACCTTCTGCTTCTAAAAAAAGCAGTGTCTTCGGCTATTTTCCGAATCTATTTGTTCAGAAAAATACGTTGGCGTTTGAGATTTTCTGTCAGTTTCTGAACATTGGACGTAGCATGCATACAAAACCTTTGTAATCATGGTTTTCATGTTGGTGTAACTATTGCATACTTCTATTAGACTACCTAAAAGTGCTCTTCGTGTTCTACAATGTTTAACTAAAAGAGGTCCTTTGCCTCCAAGGTCAATCAGTAAGGAAGCAAATGTACCACTTCGGACAGTCACATTTGCATTAGACCGTCTGGTTGACAAGGCGATTTGTCAGAGAGTACCTAATCTTGGTGATATGCGTCGCACTCTGTATGTTGTCAATCAGGAGAAAGCTAAAGCAGTTTTTGCCCGATATGGACTGACAATGAAATGACTTCTGGAGTGGTATCAGCAATGACTACTTTTTCCGAATTGAAGTCGAAGTGTATGCATGCGATTTCGGGTCCTACCCCCGTTGATAGTGAAGAGTCCATAACTATTCTTTGGCAGAATGATTGGGTAAGAATACTCACTGTCTATGACTCTGAATCCATGGATAACTGGAGAATCGAAGTTGAGGTTTCCCTTCCTTCTCATAGTGATCCTCAGTCCAGGAAGGATGTGAGGAACTTTATTCAAAATCTGATTTCACACTTAGAATACTTACTCCGCCTTGATAATGGTGGATTTACCTTGAGTGTTATGTCTCGAGACGGGCTCTGGACTGCATACAAAGTTATTGACGATATCCCTCCAGATCATCTGTTCAAGGTTCTTATTCCTCCCATTGTATAGGATTCAAGAAGATCTCATCCTACATCAAGGTCTCGCGAAGAGAATCCTCTGAAAAGCCGACTCGTTTATGTAGGACCTGATAGAATGAAAAATTACTGATTGGAAGTGTTTCTATGGGTCACGATGTTTCAAAAGCAATGACAATTAAACTCTCTGAAGACCTTCCTCCAGAACCTGTCTTTGAT
>JBHLPA010000002.1:12884-28610 GCA_048939935.1 Promethearchaeota archaeon
CGGGCTCCAAACAGGGGATATGATTTGAGTCCCACAGACACGGTCATTGCAGTTAAGAATGCGTTACGTTATGTGCCTAAGAGTCTCCACGAAACTCTTGCACCTGAATTCCTTAATGAACTCATGACAAGAGGTCGAATCTACGGTTATCGATATCGCCCACCTGGTGCTATCAATGCGAAACCAGTTGATGAGTACAGGGGAATTCTCGAAGCTCGAGCAATTCAAGTCATGATTGATAACAATCTGGACTTTGATGTGGCATTATATCCTTACGAACTTGTCACCTATGGTGAATCCGGGCAGGTTTGTCAGAACTGGATGCAGTACCAATTGATCAAGAAATACCTTGAAACAATGACAGATGAACAAACACTCGTTGTCAGTTCAGGCCATCCAGTTGGTCTTTTTCCATCACATAAAACTGCTCCACGAGCAATCACAACTAATGGTCTCATGGTGGGGATGTTCGACAATCCTGAGGGATTCCATCATGCTACAGCCATGGGTGTAGCTAATTATGGTCAGATGACAGCAGGAGGTTGGATGTATATTGGTCCTCAAGGAATTGTCCATGGAACTTACATCACACTCTTGAATGCAGGGCGACTATATCTTGGAATCCCTGATGATGGCGATTTGAGTGGAAAGGTGTTCTTGACATCAGGACTCGGTGGGATGAGTGGAGCACAAGCTAAAGCTGTTGAGATTGCTGGAGGTATCGGTGTTATTGCTGAGGTTGACAAAAGCCGTATAGATACACGTACCAAACAGGGCTGGCTCAGAAAACACTCTTCGGACCTTGAAGAGATATTTGGCTGGGTGGACGAACACCGTACCAGTGGAGAACCAGTATCTATAGGATATTACGGGAATGTTGTAGATCTCTGGAATTACGCTCTTCAGAACGACATCAAGATTGAGCTTGCGTCAGACCAGACCTCCTGTCATGCTGTCTATGATGGTGGATATACGCCTCAAGGAGTTACATTCGAGGAAGGTCGTGAGTTACTCCGAACAGACCGTGAACGGTTCAACCATTTGGTTGACAAATCCCTTCGCAAGCAGTTCGAACTCATTGAAGCTATGACAAAGAAGGGTACACATTTCTGGGACTATGGAAATAGCTTCATGAAAGCAGTCTTCGATGCAGGAGTTAAGGGTATTGCAAAAAATGGGAAGGATACCTTTGATGGATTCATATTCCCCTCTTACGTTGAAGACATAATGGGTCCCATATGCTTTGATTATGGATATGGCCCGTTCAGATGGGTCTGCCTTAGCGGAAAACATGAAGACCTTATAGCCACTGACAAGATGGCCACTTCAAGGATTAATCCGGACCGTCGAGGACAGGACCGGGATAACCACGCTTGGATTAGGGACGCTGAGAAAAAGTCCCTCGTTGTTGGTTCTCAAGCTCGTATTCTTTATGCTGATGCTCTAGGACGTGTGGACATCGCTCTTGCCTTCAATAAGATGGTCCGGGAAAAGAAGGTCGGTCCTATCATGTTGGGAAGGGATCATCATGATACAGGCGGGACAGATTCTCCCTTCAGAGAAACCTCGAATATTCGCGATGGTAGCAATGTCATGAGTGACATGGCTCATCAGTGTTGGGCTGGAAATATAGCTCGCGGAATGACTCTCTGTGTTCTCTCCAATGGTGGTGGAGTTGGTACAGGAAAGGCAATCAATGGTGGATTCGGTTTGGTCTTGGATGGTAGCGAGCGAGTCGACAACATCATCCGATCCGCACTTGACTGGGATGTGATGGGTGGTGTTGCACGACGTGCTTGGGTGAGAAATGAACACGCAGTTGAAACTGTGATAGAATGGAATCAACGTCTTGGAAAGAAAGGTCAGATTTCACTTCCATATATTCCAGAAGCCGGCCTTGTTGAAAAACTGGTCAAAGATACTCTGAAGGACTCTTAGTACCACACCTGCTAAAGGTTAAGTTCTCTCAGAGCAAACATTCTAGACTTCCATGTCCAACGATAACTACTAAAGCGAGCATCCATGACCCTCTCCCAGCTGCAACTACTAAATGGTAATTGTAGTCAAGACAAGACCTTGGTGGATAAAATGCCCGTCATGGTTGATGGTGAGAGTCTCACTCTAGAAGATGTGGTGCAGGTTGCACGACACAATGAAACTGCCATTTTACATGAATCCGCAATGTCTGGCATCAAAAGCAGCCGTGCGGTAGTGGAATCCGCAGTTAGGGAAGGTAGGGCTGTCTACGGGGTCAATACCGGGTTTGGGGACCTTGCCAATGTTTCCATCAAGAAAGATGATCTAGAACGACTTCAGGTCAATCTACTTCGCAGCCATAGTGCAGGTGTTGGGCTACCCTTCTCACGAGAAGTAGTTCGAGGGATGATACTTCTGCGAGCGAATGCGCTTGCAAAAGGCTACTCTGGCGTTCGTCTTGAGGTCATCGAGACCCTGCTGGAGTTACTAAACAAAGGCGTCACTCCTGTTGTCCCACAGAAGGGCTCAGTGGGATCGAGTGGTGATTTAGCTCCGTTGGCACATATGGCATTAGTCCTAATTGGTGAAGGAGAAGCTGAAGTATCTGGTAAAGTCATGAGTGGTAAGGCAGCTCTAAAAAAGGCAGGAATCAAACCTCTTGTTTTGCAAGCTAAAGAGGGTGTTGCACTAATTAATGGGACACAACCTATGAGCGCTGTAGGTGTTTTAGTAACATTCGATGCTCTGCGTTTGGTCCATGATGCAACTATCGCGTCTTCTATGAGTCTTGAAGCTCTCCGCGGAACTCGAGTAGCTTCTGATGAGCGAATACACTCGACTAGGCCACATGAGGGACAGGTTGATGTTGCGGCAGCGCAGAGGAAAATACTCATTGATAGCGAGATAAACCAGTCTCATGCTGATTGCGGAAAGATACAAGATGCATATTCGCTTCGATGCATACCCCAAGTCTTGGGGGCATCCTTGGACGCAATAAGGTATGTGTATAGCGTTCTTGAAACCGAGATAAACTCTGCAACCGATAATCCACTCGTGTTCGGTGATGACGGAATCGTTATTTCTGGAGGAAATTTTCATGGGCAACCAGTGGCTTTAGCAATGGACTTTCTTGGAATTGCTATATCGGAAATCGCTAACATCTCAGAGCGACGAATCAACCGTCTAGTCAATCCTCATCTGAGTGAATTGCCTGCGTTCCTCACCTCTGAGGGTGGTCTAGAGTCTGGAATGATGATTGCACAATATACAGCCGCCGCCTTAGTTTCGGAAAACAAAGTTTTTGCTCATCCCGCCAGTGTTGACTCAATTCCCACAAGTGCGGACCAAGAGGATCATGTAAGTATGGGCACAATAGCTGCTAGAAAAGCTTCAACCATTCTTGAAAATACGCGAAATGTTATTGCAATCGAGTATATGTGTGCCTGTCAAGGTTTAGACTATCTTACTCCTCTAAAGCCATCAGAACCTATCCACGAGGCTTACAAAACAATCCGGGGCGCTGTATCAAAATTGGAGGATGACCGCCCCCTGTCCCCCGATATATCTAAGATTCTAAATCTAATACACACTGGCGATATAGTCGGATCAGTTGAGTCAATAACTGGTCCGCTCTATGAGAATTAAGGTCCCAATTTTGTATGAATCACTTGCCCATTTGAAACGACTGTGTGAACCAGGTTGGCACCAAATCTCCAAGTGAGGTACTCAGGATTTGGACAATCGAGAATTAGAATGTCTGCGACTTTGCCAGCTTCGATGCTTCCATGAGTTCCTCCTTTGTCTAAGGCGTGTGCTGCATTTATGGTGACCGCAGAAAGAGCTTCTCTTGGTTTCATCTTCATCTTGTAACATGAGAGTGCAATAGTGAAGAATAGAGATTCGTTTGCGCAATTGGGATTAAAATCGGTCGCCAAGGCGACAGGGAGTCCCATCTCAATCATCTTGCGGGCATTAGCATATTCTGTGTCTAGACTGAATGCAGTTGCTGGTAATAGTGTCGCAATTGTACTTGCTTTCACCATTTCCTCTAGTCCTGCATCTGAGGCCATTAAAAGGTGGTCTGCTGAAACAGCTCCGACCTCCGCAGCCAGAGATGCTCCTCCAAGCTGAACTATCTCATCTGCATGGACCTTGAGCTTCATCCCCTCCTCTTTCGCAGCAAGTAAGATTCTTCGTGACTGATCAATATCAAAGACACCATCCTCACAAAACACATCGCAGAACTCAGCAAGTCCATTTTCAGATACAGCAGGTATCATTTCGTTTATGACAAGGTCGACATACTCGTCTGTCCTCCCTTCAAACTCTGGAGGTATAGCATGGGCTCCCAAGAATGTTGATACTAGATTGATAGGTAGTTTTTCCTTGAGGGTCTCTACTGCTCTGAGTAATTTTAGTTCATTCTCGGTATCTAGCCCGTATCCACTCTTTGCCTCGATAGTTGTGGTTCCCATGCTAAGCATACCCTCACCGTACGAGAATGCATTACTTACTAACTCATCCAGGGTTGCTTTCCTAGTGGATCTAAGAGTATTGAGAATACCTCCACCTGCTTCCAAGATTTCTAGATACGATCTTCCCGCAAGCTTCATTGCAAAGTCGTTTTCTCTTGAGCCTCCAAATGCAAGATGAGTGTGGCTATCAATGAATCCGGGGGTTGCTAACATGCCTGGAAACTCTATTGCTGGTAGTTTCGGTTCTTCCGTGACCTGTGACAAAATCTCCTTTGTTGGTCCTACAGCCATGATTTTACCATTCTTGATAGCAATCGCGCCATTCTCGACTATGGATATGTCATTCATCTGAGAACCAGTCTTTGGCTTCTCACTATGTCCAGCTAAAGTCGCTATCTGTCCAATATTGGTCAAGAGAAGGTCCGGTTTCATTCTTGTCACATGTTCCTCAAGTACGGACTCTCTGATTTAGATTGTGTTGCACTTAATCAGACTAATTAATTAGGGATTATCTCTCGAAATCCATAGGGTCGAATCGGAGCGTTGTATGATGGATTATTTAATTCTAAGCTGGAGCGATGTGTATAATCTCACTCTTCAATTATCTGAACGCATTGTGAATAGTCAGTTCGTTCCAGATGTTATTGTAGGAATTGCCCGAGGAGGCTGGATTCCCGCCCGTATCCTCTCAGATGTCCTTTATACAAACACACTCCAGAATATCCGCATTGAGTATTATACTGATGTTGGCGCTAAGGGAAAAGAACCTAAAATCACACAGCCTTTGACCGGTTCAATGAAGCAGAAACGGATGCTCTTGGTTGATGAGGTAGCAGACACCGGAGACACACTGTTGCATGCTATAAACCATGTAAAAGAGCTAGGTGTCAAAGAAGTCCGATCTGCAGTGCTTCATTATAAACCAACATCAGTTGTGAAACCTGATTTCTTCATGGTTGAAACCACAAGCTGGATTGTGTATCCTTGGGAGAATCGTGCATCAATCATTGACCTCGTCAAGCTTTTCAAATCTGAAGATGAATCCCTTTCAAAGAAACAGATTCGTGACAAACTCGTTTTTGAAGTGGGGTTTGAACCGACAGTTGCAGATTATTTCATCAAGCGGTTATGATATGAGGTTCATATATTGAGAATTGAAAAACTAGGAAACGAGGATGGCGATGAGGTCGTTGGAATCACTGAACTTCATAATTCTAACAATTTGACCCAAGATGAACTGGTACGACTAGCCACTTCTATGTCTAGTGATTCTATCACCATTCAACTACTAAATGGTCTACTGATTTCAGGATTGCCTCATCTCCTTTCAGCAGCACAGAACGCTATCAACGCTCAAAAAGGGGATTATATGCTCTCTAGGAGTTTGGACGTGGAAATCATCGTCTTTGCATCCACTCAACGACAGATTGGGAAAGCTATTGAGTTGCTCGGGGTTTATGATGGTCTTGAAGAGATTGCAGTTGTCATAGTTGGAAACAATGTTTCAATTGTGAAAGGGGCAATTCAGAATCTGACCGAGAAGATAGGACAAGAACTCGTTCCTCCCTTCAAACCTACGAACGACCGTTTCGAACGAATAAAGAATCAATTCCAAATTAGTAAAGAAGAGATTAAAGCCATCTCAGATTCAAATGATGTTGAATCTCAATTAGCTGCTCTTTCTCGCTGCATTGCAAGTAGGGTTTCTCTTGTGGCATTTGATAGTTGATTCAGTACAAGTCATCACGCATTGTCATTATAGACAAGGTGTCATCATTATCAGCAAGTATTGAAACACCTGTCCATTCGCCAACAATCTCCACTAGCACTGTCTTGTCTGGTGAATCAAGATTGACCTTTCTTGGAATGACCTCTGCGACCGCCTTTACTACTTCCATGTTATCAAGTTCTGTGTGCCGCCGCCTGACTGTCACTCGAAAACTCTCATCTTCTCCAATCTTTTGAAGAAGCCGCTCAGTAGCTTCCACAATCTTATCCATATTTGATTCAACACATTCCTCCAGAGGTGTGAATTTAATGGCAAAACGAAACTGGTAAGGATTTTCAACTGCAAACTCTCTGAGCCTTTGAACGACTTCGAAAGAATCTAGTGATGTCTTACATGCGACCAATCCCGAGATTGGTGTTCTAGAAACCTTCAGATCAGCGTCTTCAAGTAAGTCACCAATGAAGTATCTAATCTCCGATGTTGCCGCACGTTCACGATCTCTTGGACATGACACAAGTAGATTGTATTCTTGCAGTCTCTCTCGCCTCACATATCCGGCTCAATTATACGTGCACTCCAGAATCTCATTGCATCAGAGTGAACCTTAAGATTTGCCTCAATCTCCACAATGGGCAAAGCGCCTTCTCGGAATACCTTGATATTTAGTGGGTCCTCAGGTACCTCGCCTTGTTCAATTCCGATGATTGTGGAGTTGTGTTGCACAGAAGAAGGCCCTCCATCAATGTACAGGTCTACTTCATCACCTAGCTGTTCTAATGCAACTGACAGGTTGAATGGGCTAGGTCCGCCGCTTCGATTAGCACTTGTACCTATAATAGGACCTCCAATCTTCCGAGCTATTCCTCTCGGGACTGTATGATTTGGAACCCTAATTGCAATAGTACTCCTACCAGCTGTAATGTGCGCAGGAACATCTGCTCTTGCCTCAACAATCAATGTGAGTGCACCTGGCCAAAACACTCTGGCAATTATCCTTTCTAAATCCTGAAACTCATGATATAACTCACACTGGGTTTCATCAGCAAATAGCAGCGGAAACCCAAGTCCTCTATCACGCCTTTTTACAGCAATCAGTCGTTCCAAAGACTCACGATTTCTAGGGTCACATCCGAGTCCATAGCTTGTGTCTGTTGGATATGCTACTATGCCGCCTGCAGCAATCACTTCTGCGGCTCTCTCAATAACACTATCACATTTCTCTGAATCTTCAATTCGCATAATTTCGGCACTCAATTGTGTTCCCACATTCATCCCTGCAAACACACATATGGCACTTCCGTTCGATAGTCTTTCTATGGAGGAATTAACATCCACGGAGTGATACTTGCTGCTGGAAAAGGAGAACGAATGCGTCCTCTGACAGATGATATACCAAAAGCTCTGGTCAATATCGCTGGTAAAACACTTCTGGAGTGGGCTGTAGACCGATACAGACAATCTGGTATCAATGACATTGTGATTGCTGTAGGTTGGAAAAGTGGGATGATTGAGGATTTCATATCAAACTGTCATATTGATGCAAGAATTGTGAATGTTCCTGACTACGAGAGAGGTCCCCTTCAGACATTCCTCTCTGCCATCGAAACTTTTGATGACGACTTTCTTCTATCCCCGGTTGATGCTGTGATAGACGCCACTAGTATGATCGGGATTCAAGACTTTCATTCTGCTGCTAAAATTCCCGCTAGCATGACACTTGCAGTGGGACATAATACAGAGACAGGCACTATTGTGAAGCTAGAAGAGGATGGTCTTATAACCAATATTGGAGTTGTTGATTTGGAAGAGAGGACTATTGCCCGGAGTGCTATGATGCTAGTTGCACATACCAGTATTAGGGATGTCTGTAAGTCTGCTCTCGATAATGGGAAAAAACGAGTGGTTCAGCTTCTAGAACAAATCATCAGAAACAACGGACGCATAAGAAGCTATCAAGTTTCAAAATCTTGGTTTGATATAGATACTCTGTCTGATGTCCTTGACGCAAATAAACACCTGCTTCGCTTAATTGACCTCCGAGATACTGAAACAGTCTATATTCCCCAAGGAGATACAATAGAGGTGGGTGGTCTTATATCCCTGAAATCAGGAATCGAACTCGGAAATGGGACTGTACTTCGCGGACCAGTTTTGATTACCCAAAGATGTGAGATTGGAGAGAATTGTATGATTGGACCTAATGTCACCATCAGTGCTAATAGTATAATTTCTGCGCACAGTGAAATCACTAATTCTGTTATCTTTGGTGACTCACAAATTTCATCTCGGAGTCGTTTAAACAGAAGTGTCATTTACAAATCAGTACCATATCACGCGGAGGCGTAAACCCATGCCAAGTAGGTTTAGGATCAGACGAATCTTCAAGGGTCTTGTTATGCTGATAGCTCGTCCGTTGGCAAAATCTGGTGTTCGCCCAAATACAGTCACTTACTTCAGTCTTCTTCTTGCTTTGGTGGCTGCTTTGACCCTAAATCTAACAGGATCTTCCATTATCTTCGGAGTCTTTGTATTCCTCTGTGGTCTTTTTGATGGAGTTGATGGGGCTATAGCTCGCGAGATGAATTCTGCATCTGACCTTGGTGCATTCACTGATTCTGTTATAGATAAAATGTCTGAGATTTTGATTCTGTTGTCAATTGCTCTTGCGTTTTCAGGAACTATCTTCCTCGGTCTACAAATCGAACTATGGGTCATTATTGCCATTGCCGGTTGGTTACTAACAAGTTACACACGCTCTCGAGCATCCAGTCTGGGTGTAGAAGATCTGGACATTGGCCTAGGTGCACGCTCTGAGAGATTATTCACTCTGGTGGTCTTCTCTATTTTGAATCAATTGTTATGGGGCTTAGTAATTGTGAGTGTCATGGGTCTAGCTACTGCGGGATACAGATTTTACAAATATCAGTCTACATTAATTGAGATGAATACGACGAATTGATTGCACACCATCATACTTAAGAGCCAAGTCAATCAGGCCGCTTATCAATCACTGAATGGAGTTCCAGCTCATGGCCAAATTCAGAGCAGATCATTATCTAATTGCAGAATTCGAACAGATTCCAGATACTAAAAAGACCGGAGAAAAAGTCCTTGCAGCATTGAAAGAGTTGCCAGAACTTAAGGATCTAGCAATTGTGTCAAAAAGAATGGAGGGGAAATCCTGGTCAGAGATTCTCGGCAGGATTGATGTTCCTGCAGGATCAAAGGCATTCTGGGCCATGATTAAGAAGGATTTTTCTGAACGCGAACCTTACCACCTTTTCATAAGATTTGATATGAACGCTGAGGGCGAAACTATCGATGATGCAAGGTCAAATGTGAAAGCTTGGGTAGAAGAGAATGTAGTTCCGAAGATTGAGGCAAATACAAGTGTGAAGGCAATCAAAGTCCTCCAACCAAATGAAATTTTCATGCCCAAACTTGACTAGACTCTTCACTCTTCAAAGGCATCTATCAGATATAGTTCAGTACCAACTGCTTGCACAAGCTCAAACTTAGAATCGCCATCGAAATCTCCAACTGCTAGATGAGACTCAGTGGACTTGCGAGATGTCTTCAGTGAAGTATCCTCAACTATTCTGTTACCTACAAATCCCAGAACTGTGATTGTTGAATTGGAATGACTTGATACTATCTGACCGTTCCCATTCTCCCAGAAGCTACCAATCTTGATTGAAGTCACCGGTTTTGGGGCTTTGACAGAATCATGCTTTTCTATAGCACCTTTTACCATCCCAAACAGACTTAGCTTTCTCCCATCGGAAACAGTAACAACCTCGGAGTAACCATCGCGAGTCATATCTCCAGTTGCTACGAGCCCAATCTCTCCTCCCGCACTGATTTTCGCTCTCTCGTGAAGTCTGTCATCTGCGTATTGATATACAAAGAGATATCCTGAATCATCTCCAAAGACAAACCTGCTATAGGGGAGACCTTTACTATGAAGCGGCTGGATTGAGAAGATTGGTCGTTCTAACACCTTATGAGCGAGTTTGTCGAGTGCTATATCATACCAGCCATAACATCGTAGATTGCCATCTGTTGTGGCAACAACGACTTCTGATCTATCATCACTTAGAACATTGAGGACTACCACAGCAGTAGGAAGACTACCCAGTGGAGTGGTTGCTTGGACACTCAGTTCATCATCCATATGGACAAGAACCCGCATAATGTTGTCCAATCCACCTATCACAAAGTCTGGTGTTCCGTTACCAATTACGTCTCCAATACCCATAGCCGCCAAGGGAGGTAATCCACTAACCCTACCAACCTCATTCACTTCGAGGTTAGTGCTTTTCTCGATTGTATAGACAATGACATCACCATTGAGTGTTGAAACAACTGGATTTGCCCTTCCATCTCCTGTAAAGTCAACAAGCTCAACAGACGTGATAACCTCTTTGAAAGTGACCTTTGAGATAACTTCAAGATTGGTCATTGTGTGGTGTCCTCTAGGCTGAAGATGCTGGAGATTTCATTATAATTAAAACTTGTTCCATCGGGCTCAGCTACATATTTACATAGACTTGTTAGAACCTGAATTGATGTGCTTAAGACCATCTTCGCTGAACGTGATTGTGCTATGAAAGAGAAGACATACAGACCTGTGCTGGACAAGGAATTATGGACCGAGAGTTCAGACAACGTGGCAGATGAACTACGACAATTCATACATGAATTTGGTACTTTCACACCTGAACTCTTTGCACAAATCAAGTTCCATCTCTTAAGAGGATCAGGTCTCACGATGCAAAGTAGGGATGAACTCTGTGAGTTATCAATATACAACAAAACCTGCCCAAAATGCGATCTACTTTATGTTGCAAAGAAGTGCCTTCTCTGGTATCGATTGTTCAAAATAATCCGATGGAAAACAGTTGAACGAGGTCCACCCTGTATCAGATTAGCTTTTGCAAAGAAGAGCATTAAAACCGTAGCCACTTATTTATCTAAAGCGAACCTCATTGACGCTCCATTCTATAAATCAAGAGGGTCCACATCATGCAACATGATGCGTCGGTGGGATTACTGCAACCCAAATGAATACTGTCGAGTCATGGAGCGAGAAAACACTCTGGAATACATACCTACCCGTGAACGAGTGAAAAGATCACGACAATTGACTTGATTCTTTGATTGTGATGCCTTAAATACAGGCTCACGGTCTTTTTGATGGGGTCTCTAGACTATGTCCGACGAAATTGATACGGATTCCATCAGACTCATTCGTTTGACAGGATTGAGAGAAGCTGAGATAGAATCTGCTCGGAAGCAGAAAGGAGCAAGCTGGGATAGAATCCAGAAGGTAATTGATGAACATACCCATTTCATCAACTTGGGTGAGAAACACACACGACAGAAAGCTATACAGGACCCTGTCCATGGTGCAATACTTCTCGAGCCTTGGGAACTTGACATAATCTCCACGTGGGAGATGTTGAGATTGCGATATGTACGGCAGTTAGGTCCAGCCCACCTTGTCTATCCCGGAGCAACCCACACGCGATTTGAACACTGTATTGGAACCAACTTTCTGGCACAAAAGTCGATTCGTGTAGTAAACTACTGTGATGACCTAGACACTGCATGCTTTGTACCATTCTCCCAGCTTCTTGATGACTACCACCAGAAACTATTCAGAGCAACTGCATTGCTTCATGATGTTGGTCATCCTCCCACCTCTCACACAATTGAGTATGCTCTTGAGGCTTGGGTTGGACTCGACCATCTTGACCTTGGAGAGTTCTTGATAGTAAACAGCAGTCTCACTGATGTCCTTGCAAAGAATGGGATAGATCCATCTGATATTGTCAACATCCTTAGGCGTCAAACAAAGGACCCAGTTATGGGTCTACTCTCAGAGTTTGTGGACCACCCACTTGATATCGACAAGACAGATTATCTCATTCGGGACGCACATTTCAGCGGCGTCCAGCTTGGTATATTCCCTGCTGAGAGGGTGATGCTGACCAACCGTGTTGTAAAGAATAAGGAAGGTAAATACATTCGAGCATTCATGCTCAAAGCAATTCATTCTTTGGAAGCTTTGATTCTGAGTCGGTCTTGGATGTTCAGTGATCTGTACTTACACCACGCTGTCAAACTTGCTGAGGCGATGATTTCAAAGGCTACCTATTTCAGGATGAAGGAGGAGGACCTATCAAAGAATGAGTGCATCGGACTGTTCACCCGAATGACTGATGGTGACATCTTCAGGTGGCTGGAAGAGTCAACAATTGATTTTGTACGAGAATACGCTGCCCGAATTCGATATCGCAAGTTGTTCAAGGTGGTACTATCACGCCCTCTCGCATCATTCGAGAGAGATACTCAGAATCTGTTCTTTGAGATGCTTCACAATGTACCAAAACTGATTGATGCTGAAGATGAGTTGACCGATGAAGTGGGAGGTGTTGTCATCGATGTTGTTTCTCCCCCAATTGGAGAGAAAATCTTAGGAAAGATTCCATTGCTTGTTGGGGGTGAGAAGGGATTTGATATTGTAAACCTTGACGAAACCCAGGAAGGAGGACCAGTCATGCAGATCCTGAAACAGCAGGCTCAGACCATTCCATCAGTACGCGTATATGCTGATGCCCGCATTGCAGATAAAATCCGAAAGCGTTTTGACAAGACATATCCTGTTGCTGACGTTCCTACATACCGTGAAGATGAGTATGACCTCACTGAATATTGATCAGGTGATGCACAAGTTCGACAACCTTCTTGTACTCATGTTCGATATAGATGATACCATATACCGCTTCTAGCAGAGTGCCCTTATCATGTTCAATCTCCGATTTGCTGGGGATGTCTGGATCAAAGTGGATGCGATATTCGTAGAGTCCCCATGCATCACACAGGTTGGACATATGTTCATTTGACACAATCTCCGCCTTTCTCTGAGTGATTGTTCCAGCATTTCCCATGTGTGGTCTCCACAAGTGCTGCAGTACTGCTGATGAGATGACGGCATCACCAACAAGTGCAAGCACCTTTGACATCTCGCTTAGATTTATCATCTCTGCGAACTCGCGTGAATCAAGAGGACTATTCTTACTTCTCCGATACTGAGTTTCCAGCTCTAGAAAGATATTCTTTGTACTCGGTTGAAACATTGCGACCTGAAGGAGTTCTTTATGCTCAAACCTTATTCCAAGAGTCTTCTCCAAGAATGGAAGAAGGTTCTCTCTAATCCTCTCCAAGACCTCTTGAATTGAAGCAATATCTTGAAGCCATCTCTCTAACTTTGTCAATAGCCTCGTGTTGTTTTTAGGAGTTCTGCTCCTAGTTTTCTGAATTGCCCCGACCAGTAGAGTAAGACGCCGCTCGATGTGTATTGGGTTCCACGACAACGTGGTAATTGCCTTGTCTGTCAATGCATCACATCCTTCAATAATAGCTGACTTCAGCATCTTCTGCATCATATCTCGACACATGGAATGCTTTTGTTGAATATTCGGTAGCTAACTTTGCCATCGCCAGTGTGATAAGAGGAGGTCCTAATGTAAGGTCAAAAATAATGTTATGCGTTGGTAGATGATTGAGGATCTCATTTTCTAGGAACTCGTATGTCATCTGTAGATTCCCATAGTCCGTCTCATCTACCCCGCCCATTACCTCTTCAGGAACCTCTTTCCATATCGTGGTCCACACGCGAAACGCGTCATCAGGAATGAATCGGTCCATGATTCGAGAGACCCCGCGAGTCCAGCGAACAGCTTCAACAAAAACAAGTAGTTTTTTGGGATTGAAGTGTGGGTTATTCACAAGCCACTGCACGAATGGTCGCTGGTCCTCAGGATTATTCAACGAAGTAACATACATTAGTGGTTTTGTGATATCAAGAGCACTCCTAACAGGAATTACTGCCCGGGGATCCAGCTCAAAGAGGCGATACTGAGATTGTTTCCAACTCACTATTATTCCAAGGTCTTCAAGCCGTTGAGTGTTATGATAGAGCTTGGGACTCGTCACTTTTACCTTGGCAATCTCCTTCTTACTAGCTCCCTCAGCAACCATCTGTGCTTTGATGTCGGTGGCAATCTTCTCTCTGAGCTCTGCACCCGTCATCAGTCCTCCCTCAAGCTGGTCGAGGATTATCCTTCTGGCGCGGACTGTTTCAATCTCCTCACGAACAATGTCTTCCACGGGTCTTCTGAGCATTTTTCAGCACCTATCGCGGATATATTAGCTAGTAATTATTTGTAGTTTATTATTATACTTTTCGAAGGTAAATGCCTAGAAATGGCCAAAAATGGCTTGAAATACGGGTATATTATATATAAATCAAATACTTTTCGAAAAAGTCGACTTTCATCGGACGTACCCTTAAATAGAATCAGCAAGAACAGAAAAGCAGTACAGAGTCTCATAGGCTCTGAGCTGCTGAACAAATCACTAAACGAGGACCGATAAAAAATGGCTGAAGACGAGTTTCTTGGCGCGAAGCCTGTAGTCATCGACAATGGTACAGGTCTAAGCAAGAACGGTTACGCCGGCGAAGATCAGCCACGCAGCGTTTGGCCCACACTGATTGGTTACCCACGTTACGAGTCAATCATGACTGACGTGGACCACTATACACGTGACTACTACATTGGTGAAGAGGCTATCAACCTCCGTGGTGTACTCCGTCTGGTCTATCCGATCGCACACGGAATCGTAGAAGACTGGGACGCTATTGAGAAGATTTGGAGTTACACATTCTATAACGATCTCAAGATTGATCCCAGCGAGAATCCGGTACTTCTCACAGAAGCACCGTTCAACCCTAGAGAGAACAGAGAGCGAATGGCATCTGTCATGTTTGATAACTTTGGTGTGCCCGCAGTGTACGTTGCCACACAGGCAGTACTTTCACTGTACGCATCCGGTCGAACCACTGGTCTGGTCATTGACTCAGGCGATGGTGTCACCCACATAGTACCAATCTATGAGGGCTTTTCAATCAACCATGCTATCCAGAGAATTGACCTTGCAGGAAGGGACATCACTGAATATCTGCGCAGACTACTCAGACAGAGGGGTTACACCTTTGTGAGTGGTGCAGAGAAAGAGATTGTCAGAGACATCAAGGAGAAGCTATGTTACGTAGCTCTTGATCCCGAGAGGGAGAGAACTGTCGCTGACAAGGCTGGTGTTGACAAACCCTACATGCTGCCAGACGGTGAAGTAATCACTGTTGGTGCAGAGAGGTTCCAGGCACCCGAGTTGTTCTTCAACCCAAGTGCCATAGGTCTTGATACCGTGCCACTCGACGATCACATTGTCAATGCCATCAAGGCTTGCGATGTCGACTTGAGACGTGACCTATACGCCAACATCGTACTCTCAGGCGGTTCAACCATGTTCCCAGGACTCAAGGAGAGGCTCCACAAGGAGATCACCGAACTAGTCCCAGAGAACATCGAAGTCCGAATCATTGCTCCTCCAGAGAGGCAGTATTCTGTCTGGATTGGTGGAAGCATTCTCGGCTCACTGAAGACATTCCAGAAGATGTGGGTGTCCAAGAAGGAGTTC
>JBHLPA010000125.1:0-7201 GCA_048939935.1 Promethearchaeota archaeon
CGATGTCAGCCACTGGCATCTTTTAGACCTCATATCATTGACGGCAAACAGAGTAGTTTCTAGTTAGCCCGCTCGGCTTTCCAGCCGTGTTGTGTTTTAAAAGCTTGTGCTCTTTCCACAAAAAGATTCCATAGAATCCTTCACATTGCTTCCTTCAGGAGTCTTGCTACATCGCTTGGTTTGTCAGCCACTGCAATACCTGCATCATTCAATGATTTGATCTTTGCAGCAGCAGTCCCTGAGCTTCCACTGATAATAGCTCCAGCATGCCCCATTCTTTTTCCAGGAGGTGCGGTCCTACCAGCAATAAAACCCACTACAGGGAGGTCATACTCCTTTTTGATATAGACTGCAGCACGTTCCTCAGCATCTCCTCCAATTTCGCCAACGAGAACCAGTGCCTTCGTGTCACTGTCCTCTTTGAAGAGCTTGACCGCTTCAATAGTGGTGAGTCCAACGCATGGGTCTCCTCCAAGACCTATGGCTGTAGAGATTCCAATACCTGCATTAGTCATCCCTGCTGCAATCTCATAGGTCAATGTTCCACTTCTAGACATGAGTCCAACTTTTCCATCGGAGAAGACATGGCCTGGCATGATCCCTACTTTTTGTTTGACTCCAGGTGTGATAATCCCTGGAGTGTTCGGGCCGATAACAGCGATTCCTTTCTGCTTGGCAGCATGGATGACACGTATTTCATCTTTGACAGGTACATGTTCAGTGATAACTACAACAGGATTCAGATCCGCGGCAATTGCTTCAAGAGCTGCATCTCCAGCGAATGGGGCTGGAACGAAGATTATCGAGGCATTCGCTCCTGTGGCATCTTTCGCATCAATGACGCTGTCAAACACAGGAATACCATTGACTTCTTGCCCCGACTTGCCTGGTGATGTCCCACCAACAACCTTTGTACCATATTCTAACATAGCCTTTGAGTGGAATGTTCCCTGCCCACCTGTTATTCCCTGCACAATCACCTTGGTATCTTTGTCAACTAGCACAGTCATCTATGCCACCTCCTTAACAAGTTCAACCACCTTTGAGGCAGCCTCTTCCATCGTCTTGAGGAATGGTATACCCGCTTCGTTCAGAATAGCTTGACCCTCCTCTTCGTTAGTACCTACCATACGAATGACCATAGGTGCTGTAATATCACCATCATTTCTAGCTGCTAGGATTCCTCTGGCAACCTCGTCACATCGTGTGATTCCCCCCATTATGTTGACCAATATCGCTTTCACCTTAGGATACTTCAACGCCACCTCTATACCCTTCTCAACCCTCTCAGCATCCGCTCCTCCTCCAAGGTCAAGGAATGTGCTTGCCTCTCCACCGTAGAGAGAAACTGCATCAAGTGTTGCCATTGTGAGACCTGCACCATTACATATGCATGCGATATTTCCATCGAGTTCTACATATGCCATATCGTGCTCCGTGGCCAATCTCTCACGTTCATTCTGCTCGATTGGCTCACGCTTTAACTTCTCAATCATGTCCTTGTGTCTATAGAGAGAGTTATCATCGATATTCAAACGTGCGTCTGCTGCATAGAACTCTCCATCCTTTGTGAGGATTAGTGGATTAATCTCCGTCAGTTCAACATCATATGCCTCAACAATGTTCCAGAGTTTTAAGAAGAAACTTCCAAGCTGATTGATTTGTTTACCTTTGAAACCCATGTCTATTGCCATTTGCCGGGCTTCATAGGCTTGGAGACCAAGACTCGGATCAACATGCATTTTGACTATCTTCTCTGGGCTCTCTTCTGCAAGTTCTTCGATTGACATTCCGCCTGCAGCACTTCCGATCACAACATACTTTCGTTCGTTCCTGTCAATCGTTATGCCTGCATAGATTTCCTGCTGAATGTCTAATTTCTCCTCAATCAAGACCGCCTTAACTGGAAGGTCATTGATCCGCATCCTCAAAATCTCTTCAGCGCATTTCTCCGCTTCCTGTGGTGTATCAGCAAATTTCACACCACCTGCCTTTCCTCGTTTGCCTGCTAGTACCATTGCCTTAACAGCAACCGGTTTTCCAACCTCTGCAGCGCGTTCTTTTGCCTCTTTAGGCGTTCTAGCAACACCACCAGGAGGAGTTGGCATCTTAAAGGCACGGAAGATGTCTTTGGCCTCATGTTCAAACAACTTCATTGGTCAACCACCGGATTGGGCGACATAATGCCCAATGTCTAAGCGGCCACGAGTCTACTCACGTAAAAATGTTACCGCATAGACTCTAATAATACAAGTAGGCTTTCCTCGAGCTTTTGGCTCTCTTTTCTCGCACTGTGTTTCGAATCCAAGAGCTTCAAGAGGATTGAATTGACATACTCAAGTTCCTCCAAACAGTTCTCCACAATACCCGGCATGTCCTCTTCACATAAGATCTCTTCAATGTCTTTTGCAGGTAGTTTACTCAGTACATGGTTTATTACTTCTTTTGGAATTTTTGTACGAGTCAATACAACATCTCTAAGGATAGTTTTTAGGTCGCTCTTTTTGTCAACGACTGCTTTCATCACGCGCTTTGCATCCTTCACTGGTACGCCAAGAACTGCTACGTCTTTTCCTAGTCCTGTACAACGTACACCATCCTTATCACGAACTATCAGTTTGTCTGCTTCTAACCCATCATACACCTCAAGTCCTCGAAGCGCCTGTAAAATCACTCCTGCTGCATATGGCTTGGTCCCCTCATCTTCAAGCGCAAATCTTGCGAATTTTATCAGATGTTTGCAGAGCCTATGTCTACGTATGCCCTGATATTTCCACGACTCACATGAGCAAGATACACCTTCTTTGGCTCTAAGAGTCGTATAGTGCCAGATTTCTCTGCTTCCACTATGCACCAGTCCTTCTATCTTGTCAGGTCTGACCGACGTGAACTTGACACTTTTGTCTGGTATTTCTATAGCCCTTGAAAATGTGGATCTTGTGGAACGACGTTTTAGAAGATTTTCAACAATAGCCTCATCTTGGTCTTCTGCTTGACTGATATCGGTAACTAGTCTGCTACTTCCCCAGTATGTTCGATCAATTACTGAGAAGGGGTCTTCGTTCCCCTTGGACTTGCCACAAAGTTGTTTCAAAACCAAATCCTGCACATTCTCAGTTTCATCCATAACACTATCCACTTCACCAAGTAGTGGTTTCAAGTTACCACTCGAATCTTTTCGAAAGTATTTCGCAATCACCCGCTGTCTTTCAGATTCGTTGTCAACCACTACGATGCCAAATGCCTCATTGTCAATTCCTCGCCTTCCTGCTGCTTCAAGGACATCACTCAATTGCCATTCTGATAACATTGAAACTCTGTCCTCTTGAGGACCTTCCTTTCCTAACTCCTGCATGAAGACTCCCATCAAAAATACCACAGTTGCCCTCAAACCACTAGCGATGGCAAACCGTGTCGGCATCACAAGAACCGGAAGTATATCCTCTTCCCAAGCCTCAGAAATATCTCTTCGTTGAGATATTCCGACTCCTTCGTGAATGAATCCAACTCCTATTGAAACAACTTGACTTAGTTTCTTTGTAGTTTCACATAAGGGGTATTTTGATTTAATTTCAGCAGAAAGCTGTCTGAGGTCATCTCTATATTCTGGAGAAAGTCGTAAGTCAAGCGGCTTCGTTTTATTCCCTGTTTCAATGCCTGCAAGTTGAAGTGCAAGTTCTTCACATGTGTCTATATTTGAACAGAGAATCATCACCTGTCCTTGACGATGCACAACAAATTCAGTCTGGTCAACAAGTGAGTCATCAGAGGACTCAAATGCTTTGACGCTGAAGATTAATTTCACATCAACTTTGGGGTCTGTTACAATATCTGCACTCAACCATTTTCCTAAGTCTTCCACATCTTCTAAGGGTGGACAGATAGCGGCATATTGAATATTAGATCTACCTAATAACGTGACAAGCGCAGTTTCAAGTCTAGCTCCAATCTGCGGCTGTCCAATGAGGTCAAGCCTGTCCACTAGGACAAACACAACTCCCTCAAGAATATCTGGATTAATTTGTGATGCAATGTCAAACGAATTATAGGTTGCAACAATAACCCGGCCCAATCCTCTAGTTCCTATCTTGGTAGCCTTTCTTCTTCGGACAATTTCAGAGGCTTCTATACCAAGCCGGTTACACTTCTGACTAATTGATTTGAATCTATTCTCTGCCTGATGTGGGTTGGAGCAAATGACGACTGCTCTTGCTCTATGATCTGAAGCAATACGATTTAGGAGTGCAATCTCACCTATCATGTATGCCTCATTATAGTCGTAGGTAAGTAGGATTTGGCTTCTGCCTCTCATTATTCCCTGATCAACTGATACGGATTGGAATCTAGTAAGGGTGGAAAGACCTTGCCTTCTAAGCAGCTCCAATAAACGAGGGGCTACCTGTTGGAGTTCTAATTCTCTTAGAGTACTCAACAAATCCTGCTCCATCAATTGCGCATTGAATGATATGAGGAGATAGTATAAACTCCTATTAGTTTTATGTGTGGCTGGACACTATACCGCAGAGCTGGTCCAAAAATGCACAATCTAAGGCTTCTTTTAACTATTCCAAAAGTGTGTGTAATCCGCTCTCTAATGCCAATCTTACACAGACACATATAAAGCCTCAAAAGCAACTACCGGAATCTGAGCATGTAACCAAGAGAGAGTCTGAGAAATCAGTCAACTCAATTGAGGCTTGAATGGTCATGGCTTTCGTAGCTACAACTGATTCATCTTTTAATATCATACTAAAGAAGGATTTCAAGATAAAACCAGGGTCTACTTTCATCTGTGGATTTCATGGACTCGGCGAGGTGGGTTTCTTGAGCACTGCTCATTTGACTCGTACATTAGAGGCTGAGCGTATCGGTTTCATCAAGAGCGACATGTTACCCCTCTTCGTTTCAATGGAGAATGAGCGTCTTGTTCTGCCATTCGAACTTTATTCCTACGACAAGAAGAAAATGATCTTTCTAGTCCCAAGGTTTCAGCCACACCAGTCTGAACAATGGGGATTCATAGATAAGCTGGCTAAGTGGGTTGCTGAAAACAAATTCAAAGAAACCCTGCTTCTTGGTGGTTTAGATGCATCCTTCAAAGAAGATGAGGAGGACATGCGGTGTGTTCCTACCACTGCTTACGGAGAACTTCTTGAGAAGTGGAAAGTTCCTCTTCTTGAGGAGGGACTATTCGTTGCAGGTCCTCTAGCACTGTTCCTTGCTGAGCTTGAGATGCATGAGTCCCCCGCAATTTGACTTCTCACCTACGCAACCAGAGGTCGTCCTGATCCACGTTCTGCTGCAACTATGCTTGAAAAAATCAATGAGATCTATGGTGTGGAAGCTAATGTGGAACAACTCCTTGAAGAATCCAGAGAGATTGAACGACTTGAGAAGATGCGAAAATCAATAGAGGACTCGGACCGAACAAGCGACATGTTCGTCTAGCCTAAGCGTCTAATGAACCAACCAATGTCAACAAGGTTCTTGGCAACGAGTCTTTCCGCTCCCAGTCGATTCACTTTGGATGCATCCACTGATAGAGCTGCGATACCGAGGCACTCGCGATTCTCATTGAGTACAAGCACTCTTTGCCCTCTCACCAATGAACTTTCTACACTGAGCACAGACTGTTTAATGATACTTCTACCATATGTAAAAGCCTCAGCTCCTTGCTTTGATACAATTATGAAACTCTCTGTTAGATGAGCTAGCTCGCTGAGAATATGAAGGCTTAGTCTGAATCTCTCCTTCTCGATAGATCCCAGTTCCTTTCCTATGAATTGGATATTCGGAGTTTCAGCGTGCTCAGTTACTATTGTCATCCACTCAGTAGGTATTGCGTAAAAAATCCTAGTAGTCCCTCTTGACATTGTCACTGGTACAAGATTTCCAACGAGCCTCTTTGTCACTCCTCCTCCAAACTCTATGTCAATCTGCTCAATGATTGAATCCCATTCTACCGGATCCACAAGTGCCAAAGTCATGTGGTTGAGTCCTCCCTCTTTTCCATCTTACAGATGAAGAAGCCCTCAGTCCCATGGAGATGTGGGAGAAATCGTCTGGCTTGTTTCAATGACTCATTCAGTTTGATGCCATATGGGTCAGGATATCCCGGCGAGCCAAAATCTGCCGCTATTTCAACTATTTCCATCTCAGGGTGGCGTTTTACGATATCATCTACAATGTACTCATTCTCTTCCGGTGCGATAGAGCAAGTTGAGTATACCATTGTACCACCATCAGCAAGAACATTTACCGCTGCCTCCAGCATCTCATCCTCTCTTGTGGCACAGAATCTGATGTCTGCCATAGTTTTGCTAGTCTTTCGTGTTGGATCCAGAGGAATCAAACCTTCTCCAGAGCAAGGCGCGTCTAGTAGGATCTTATTCGGCTCAAAGGGCAGATTGTTGAGTTTTCGTGCATCACCACGGAGGACAATGGTATTAGTGGCACCACACCTAATGATGTTGCTCTGAAGGCTGATTATTCGTTGTCTGTCCTGTTCGACTGCAATGACTTTTCCTGTGTTTTGCATCATCTGCGCGATGTGTGTTGTCTTCCCTCCAGGTGCAGCAGCAAGATCTAGGACCGTTTCGCCTGGCTGTGGGTCTAGGACGTTCACCGTAGTCATTGAAGGTACACCTTGAACATAGTATAATCCAAGCATATGCTCAAGCAAGGCTCCAGGGGATGAACCATCAAAATCGGCATAAAAGCCAACATCTAACCAAGGGACTTTTTCAATTGTGACTCCCTTTTCTTGGAGCCGAACAAGGACCTCGTCGGCTGATGCTTTCAATGTGTTGATTCGAATTGATGTCCTAATAGGTTGGTTACATGACTCGATGAATTTGAGAGTATCCTCTTCTCCCCATAGAGTAAGATAACGCTCAATCATGTATTGGAGGTACCCATGTTCCTTTGCCAGTTCCTTTGCTCGTTGTCGTAGTTCCTTCTTTGACATGATGGATTCCTCGAATGACTGGCCTTTACTCACCAATATCCTCGTTCCATAGTGTTGGATTCTCTCGGATGAATTTCTCCATCATCTCGATACACTCAGGATCATTGAGTACAGTGACATCTACACCTCTTTCGAGAACATATTGTTCTGGTCCTTGGAATGTTTTATTCTCACCCACTATGACCCTAGGTATGCCATAAAGGAGTACTGCTCCACTACACATATCACAAGGTG